>JAJBSZ010000020.1 GCA_020861125.1 Planctomycetota bacterium
CCTCCGGCCAGGATCGGGAAAGCGACGTCTTCTCCACCCTCGCCGACATCCTCGACGCCATGAACGCCAACGATCTCGACGCCCTGAACGCCCTGATCGACGTCTTCCAGGCCGATATCGACCGGCTCAATACCGCCACCGGCGAAGTGGCCTCACGGTCGGCGCGGCTGACCGACACTTCCGACCGGTATGCGCTCAACCTCATCTCCTATCAGGAAACCTGGGACGCGACTGTCGGGATGGACGCCAACGCCCTGATGCTGATCATGCTCCAGTATCAGGCGGCGGAAAATGCCTACAACGCCGCCATGTCCATCTCGGCCCGGTATTTCCAGATGAGTCTGTTGAGTTTTCTCTAGATTCGGTGACGGAACCATAGCATCGGCCGCCGCGACCGGGGATTGGTCGCGGCGGCCTTTTTTGTAATGGTACCAGAATTATTTCGCGGTATTGGCGGCGATGAGGGTGGCGTCCCACACGCCGCTGAACGGCGGCGAATACGCCAGGTCCAGATAACCAAATTCGTCTACGGTCATGCTGGCCGTCATGGCGATGGCGTAGTAGTTCGCCCGCGCCGCCACCACGCCCTCGCCCACAAGCTGGGCGCCAAGGATACGGCGGCTCTTATTGTCGTAGACCAGTTTGATGAACACCTGACCCGGCGCGTAGTAGGACGCATAGCTGTTACCGGTGATGGCGTTGGTGCCGTAGTCGAGGTTCAGCCGCTGGGCGTCGAGTTCGGACAGGCCGACCTTGGCGGCGTCGAGGCTGAACAGCCGGAGGGCGCTCGAGCCGATCAGCCGGAACGGCGGCACCGTCTTGCCGGCGATGATCTCCGCGATCAGCCGGCCCTGTTTGTTGGCGGTGGTGCCGAGGGGCGTGTAGGCATGTTCGCCGGTGAGGAACGAGGTCATGACGCTGCAGTCCCCTGCGGCGTAGACATCCGGCGCGCTCGTTTCCATCCGATCGTTCACGGTGATGGCGCCGTTGGCCGCCTTGCGCACGGCGATGAAGTCGGCGTTGGGCACAATGCCGGCACAGTTGATCACCGCATCGGCGGGGATGGTCCAGCGCCCGTCGCGGCCTTCCACCACTGCGCCGGTGATGCGCCGGTCGTCCCCTTCCAGCTCCACCACCTTGCAGTCGGTGTGTACGCGAACGCCGTTGGCCGACAGCTCCGTTTCCAGCCGATCGGTAATTTCTGGGTCCATCGCCGGCAGTACCCGGTCGGCGAATTCCACCAGATGCACGGTTTTCCCCTGAGCGGCGCAGGCTTCGGCGATCTCCAGACCAATGTACCCGGCGCCCACCACCACCACGTCGCGGGTCTCGGTCCGGAGGAGATGCTCCCGCAAACGAACTCCGTCCGCCACCTCACGCACCACGAACAGGTTCTCCCGCTCCACATCCAGCGGGGGAATTTTCCGCACCCGGGCGCCGCTGGCGACGATCAGCTTGTCGTAATGGTGGCGGAAGGTAGTGCCCGACGCGGTATCACACACGGTGACAGTTTTTCCCGGCAGGTCCACGGCCGTGACTTCATGCCGGATGCGGACGTCGATGCCATGTTGGGAAAAGTCTTCCGGCGTGCGCTCCACCAGGGCGGCGGCATTTTCGATGTGCCCGGCGACGAAAAAAGGAATTCCGCAGGCGCCGTAAGACACGTGGTCGCCCTTTTCGAACACGGTAACCGTCACGCCGTCCCGAAGATTTCGCTTGAGTTTGGCGGCGGCGCTCATGCCGGCCGCCACGCCGCCGATCACGGTTACATTCATGTTCCGTTCCCCTTTCCGGCCCGACCGGCAGGTTCGGTCAGGCGCCAAAATCCACCGCACCGTCCAGTGAAGTTTCCGCCGGCGTGTCGGTCAGCGGCCGGTAGTAGGCGCTGACATCCAGGAGTCCCATGCGCCGGTCGACGATGATGGCGTTGACCATGGCACCGGTGACATTGATAAGCGTCCGGCCCATATCGATCAACGGGTCGACGGCGAGGATAGGCGACAGCAGGGGAAAGGACGCCGCCATGCCGGTGCCGGACAGGGCCACTGATGCCGCCATGCTGGCGGTGCCGGGGATGCCGGCGATGCCTAGCGATCCGATGACGATGACGATCACGCTCATCACCAGAAAGGTGACGTCGATGCCGGAGCCGCCCAGATTGGCGACGAACACCACCAGCATGGCCGGGAAAATACCGGCGCAGCCCTGCATGCCGGCGGTGGAGCCGAAGGAGGCGACGAAATTGGCGGTGCTTTCGCTCACCCCCAGGTTCTGAGTCAGGGTGGAAATGGTCACCGGTAACGTACCGACGCTGGACCGTGAGGTGAATGCCATGACCATGGCGTCCAAGGATTTTTTCACGAACGGCAGCGGCGACAAGCCGAACAGGACGAGCGCCAGCATTTGGATTCCCAGCATAATAACGACGCCGAGGTAGAGGACGCCAATGAACACCACCACCTGCAGGATACCGCGGAGACCGCGCTGGGCGATGGTGTTGGCGAGCATCGCCACCACTGCGTAGGGCATGAGCTTGATGACGTACATGGCGACGGACACGATGATCTTGTGGAGCGCGTTCACCAGTTCATAAAACGGCCGTACCGTGTCGCCGTATTTGATGCCCATGCGCCGGGCGGCGACGCCGAAGAAGGCCGAGAAGATCACCAGGGCGATGATATTGGTGTCCACCATGGCGGCCACCGGATTGGCCGGCAACAGGTTCCGGAGGGTCTGAGCCAGGGGCGCTACATCCTTGATCTGGGCGGTGCCCGTCACCGGATCGAAGGTGCCGCCGAGGTGGAACAGCAGCCCGAGGCCGAGCCCCACCAGGGCTGCCACCGTCACCATCGCCATGGTCACGATCAGGGTCAGGCGCGTCAGGCGCTTGAGGTCCGCTCCCTGCACGTTGATGATCACCTGGACAATGGAAACCATGATCAGCGGAATAACCAGCATGCGGATCAGGTCGATGAATCCGTTGCCGAACAGCCCGTACCAGGCGGTGGTTTCAGCGACGAACGGGACCTGCATGGGGTCGTCCGGAAAACCGGACACCACCTGGACGGCCAGGCCCAGTAACAGGCCGAGGGCCGTCGCCACCAGAACCCGGCTGGAGAAGCCGCGCTTTTTCCGCTGCATAAACCAGAGAAGCGCGAACAGGCACAGGAGCGCCGTCAGAAACACCATTGTCCTGACGGTGCTCACCTGCAAAAAATCCTGAAAAAAGAATGATGTCATGAACCCATCCCCTATGGCGCGGCCGTGGCCGGCCGTCAGAAGCCGAGGCCGCGGCCGTTCCCCAACTCGGCGAAGGTATTGCACGCCTTGGGGTCGCCGGATTCAAACCCGCGTTTGAACCACTGGTAGCGCTGGGCCGAGGTGCCGTGGGTAAAACTGTCGGGCACCACCCGGCCGGTGGTCTGTTTTTGCAGGCGGTCGTCGCCGATGGCCTGGGCGGTGCGGAGCGCCGCTTCCACATCCCCCGGATCGAGAATGCCCTGTTCCTGCATGGCCCGTCCCCACACGCCGGCGTAGCAGTCGGCCTGGAGTTCCATCATAACGGAAAGCTTGTTGGCGTCGCGCTGGCTCATGCGACTCTGCAGCTGCCGCACCTTCTGGTCGGTGCCCAGGAGATGTTGGATATGGTGGCCGACTTCATGGGCGATGACGTAGCCGTAGGCGAATTCGCCGCCGCCGCCCATTTTCCGTTGCATGTCGTGGAAAAACGAGAGGTCGATGTAGAGGGTTTCATCGCTGGGACAGTAAAACGGTCCCATGGCCGCCTGCCCATAGCCGCAGCCGGTGCTGGTCAACCCGCTGTAGAGAACCATGCGCGGTGGTTGGTAGGTGCGGCCGATTTTCTTGAAATAGTCTTCCCAGGTTTCCTCGGTTGTTTTGAGGTCGACGGCCGCAAAGCGAGCGAGTTCCTCGTCCTGTGGGCTGGGTGTATAGTTGGCGGAATTGGTGGTGACGACGGCACCATCGGTGAGGAGGGGCGTCAGGTCGATGCCGTAGAGGCCGGCCACCAACACGAAGAGCATGAGAATCAGGCCGCCGACGCCGCCGACGCGCATGCCGCCCCCTCCGGGACGCTGTCCCCGGCGGTCCTCCACATTGTTGCTGGCGCTTCTATCTTGCCACTGCATGATCGTTCCTTCGGCAAAAAAACCGCATGCCCCTCGACCAGTTGTTACCTGTCCGGGCGGTCCGTTTCTTCCCGCATGTCGGCAAAATTAAGCCCGCACAGCTCGGATGGAGAGGTGCGGGTACTCCCTTTCCCAATCTGGGAAAGTCGTGCCGCACGATGTTGACGGAGTAGAAGAGCAGTCGGAAACCGAAAAAAACGGCAGTACGATTGTCACCTCATCAGGCAGAAGATCCCCATGAGATCTCCATAGTGATCGTAAAGGATCGCGCGCGAACCGAATGCGCGATTCCTCGGACCCACGGCACCTCGGGCCCGTTGCGTATCGGGAAGTGAAGCTTACTTCTGGTCAGCAGACGGTTCCGCTGGTGGCAGCGGTTGCGAGAGGTCGTGCATCGCCTCCCGCAGGGCGGGGTAGAGTTTTTCATAGATGGCGAAGGCGCGGTCGTAGGCGCGCTTCCGTTCCCGATCGTTTAGGCGCATCCGTTCCGAGCGGCTGGTGGCGGGCGGTTTCCGGTTGGCGATGAGGAAGGGTATCGCCGCGTCGTCCGGGCCGGTGTAGACGCCGGCGGCGATCCCGCCCAGCAGGGCGGCGCCCCAGGCCGCGGCGTCCGGCTTTTCCGACACGTCGTACTCGATCCCCATGACCTCCCGCTTGATCTGGACCCAGAAGCGGCTCCGGGACCCGGACCCGACGCTCAGAACCCGGGTCGGCTGCAGATGCCATTGGGCCGCGGCCCGTTCCATCATCTGCCGCAGGCCATAGGCCGCTCCCTCGAACACGGCGCGGATCATGTCGGCGCGGGTGCTGTCCAGGCGCAGACCAATCCAGACGCCGCTGGCGTCGGGATCCCAAATCGGGCTGCGTTCGCCCGCCAGGTACGGGAGGAATATCAGGCCGTTGGCGCCGGCCGGGGATTCGGCCGCCAGTTTTTCCAGCTCGGCCACGCTTACCGTGTCCGGCCAAATTTTATTGCGGCACCAGGCGAAGGCGCCCCCCAGGGTCGACATCGCCCCGTGCGCCAGCCAGCGGCCGGGGAAAACGTGGCAGCGGTTCATGAACGCGCCGTCGAAATCGGGCCGATCGAGGCAAAACGTCACCACGCCCGACGTCCCGGAGGTCTCCAGGACTTCGCCGCGATCCCGGAGGCCGACGGCGAAGGCGGCCGCAGCCGTGTCCGAAGCGCCAGCCGCCACCACCGCTCCCTGGGCGCTCCCCAGGTCGTCCGCAACTTCCGGCCGTACCCTCCCGCACGGCTGGTACGGCGGGCGGAGCTCCGCCAGCTGCCGTTCCTCCACGCCCCACCCGGCGAGGAGATCCGTCTGCCAGCCCGCCTCCGGCCGGTGGCTGTCGAAGCCGCCAGAGTAGCAGGCCTGCGTCCAGTCGACGACGAATGCGCCCGTCAGACGGTAGAGGAGAAAACTGCCCAGCAGACCGATGTGGCGGGTACGGGCCCACATTGCCGGTTCCCGTTCCCGCAGCCAGGCGGCATTGCCGAGCCAGCAGGTGGAACTATAGGGATGGTTGCCGGTCCGACGGAGCACGGCCTCGGGCCCGCCGTGCGCCTCGGCGAAACGGCGGACATACTCGTCGCTCCGCCGATCAAGATAGAGGATGCCCGGTCGCAGCGGCCGGAACTGATCGTCCAGGAAGACGGTGGTAGGGCAGGTGGCGGCAATACCGACCGCCGTTACGTCGCCCAGTCCGCGCACCGCCTCGCGGGCGGCATAGAGGACCGCCTGCCAATAGGTTTCCAGATCGAGCTCGGCCCAGGTGGGGTGGGGCGTGGCGATGGGCACCGGCCGTTGGGCTTTGCCGACGACGTCGCCGTCAGGGGTAAAGGCGCACGCCTTCACCACGCCCGTTCCCGCCTCAATGCCCAGAAGAATGGTCGGCATGGTAGTGTCTCCCGGCCCTGCGGTGTCGGTCACTATAGCCGGCCCGCCGGCGAGCGTCAAGGGCGGCACCAGGGGGTCGGGAGCGCAGGCCATTTTGTTTGACAGGTCCAGGCCACCTTTTACAATATGGCCCGCGGCGCGCGCCGCTGGTCGGGCTGCGGTCCGCCGAACGGACTGGAAAAGGCGGTTGTGGCCGATGCCGGATTATGACGACGAGATACTCGGAAAAATAATCGAACTGATCATCACTCTGCCGCCCGACGCCAAGGGCGAAGTCCGTCTCCCCACCGAGCGTATTCTCGCCGCCAGTTTGAATATCCAGCGTCCCACGGTCCGCGAACGCCTGTCCACCCTGGAAACCCTCGGCTTCATCAAACGCACCCAGGGCCGCGGCACCTACCTCACCCTGGCCCGGTCCTCGGTCATCCAGCTGTATTTCGAAATCGCCATGAAACTCGGCACCATCGGCATCGAGGAAATGCAGAGCGCGATGGAGATGATCGTCCGCGAGGCCGCTTCCACCGCCGCCACCTCGGCCGACGCCGACAGCATCCGCCAGCTGGCGGAGGCGGTGGAGACAAGCATCCCGGACGAGTCCCTCGACAGTCTGGTCCGGTCGCAGTTCGACTTTCTTTTCCGGCTGGTCCGCGCCTCGGGCAATCCGGTGATCATCCTGTTGTTCGAAGGCATCGCGGTGGTGGTGCGGGAAGTTCTGCGGCGGAAGCTGCGGGTGCTGCAGATGGTACCGGGTGCCATCACCCGCAACCTCGAGGCGCGGCGGTATGTCGTGGAAGCGATCCAGGATCGGGAACCCGATACCACCCGCACCGCCATCGACGAATACTTCTGGTTATGGCGGCGGGAAGAGGCCAAGATTTCCTCGCTCAATTTCGGCGAGTTCGGCGCCGAATGAGATCAGGTACTCGGTCCGTGGCAGTGCACTGGACCTGGTGGCGGCGAGGAAGATCCCGCGTGGTGTCAGAAAACCTGAGCCGATAGAAGGGCAAGCGATCGGTTTCAAAGGCCCCGCGGTATCCCCGCGGTGGTGGTGCGTCCGCACCGCCATCGACGAATATTTCTCATTGGGGCGGCGTGAAGGAGCCACGATCTCCTTCGATCAGCTTCGGTGACTGCGGCGCCGACCGGGATCAGTGGATGCTATCCGGCAACGACACCGCCGAATCCGCCGCCGGAACCCAGCCGGTGCCGGACGGGTCGCCCACTGCGCCGGCTTTCCCGTGGAACGGCGCCGGCGGCGGTTGGCTGAGTTCCGGCAGGCCGTCTTTCAGGGCTGCCGGGCCCGTCACCCGCGGCGGCTCGGGTGCCGCGATGTCGGGCAGCGGCGCGAGGGCGGGGCGGGCGGCGGCCGCCGGTGGCGGGGCGTCGTCCTCTTGCCCGTCCCACCGCACACGGCCGTCGGCTCCGACGAAAAAACGCCGCAGGCCAGGCGCCTGCGGGTCGGCCCAATAGGCCCTGTCGTTGCCGTCGAAGCGGTATCGGGCGAAGAGGGGAT
>JAJBSZ010000086.1 GCA_020861125.1 Planctomycetota bacterium
GTCTGCATGTAGGCGGGCCAGATGTCGATGGCGTCGCCCCGGACACGGAAGGTCCCGCGCTGGAAGTCGAAGTCGTTCCGTTGGTATTCCATCCGCACCAGCCGGGTAAGAAATTCCCGCCGGTCGACCGTGTCGCCCACCTGAACGGTCAACGCGATCTCCTGGTATTCCTGAGGCCGGCCGAGGCCGTAAATGCAGGACACCGACGCCACCACCACCACGTCGCGGCGGGTGAGGAGGGCGGAGGTGGCGGACAGCCGCAGCCGCTCCAGATCGTCGTTGATGGCCGAGTCCTTTTCGATATAGGCGTCGGTCTGCGGGATGTAGGCCTCGGGCTGGTAGTAGTCGTAATAGGAAACGAAATACTCCACCGCGTTCTTGGGGAAGAACTGGCGGAATTCGGAATAGAGCTGGGCGGTCAGGGTTTTGTTGTGGGACAGGATCAGGGTCGGCTTGCCGACGTTGGCGATGACATTTGCCATGACGAAGGTCTTGCCGGATCCGGTGACGCCCAAGAGGGTCTGGTGCGGATCCCCAGCCAGAATGCCGGCGGTCAGCTTTTCGATCGCCTGGGGCTGGTGCCCGGCGGGCGCGAAATCGGAGTTCAGGGTAAACAGGGACATAACAATCCTCGCCACCGCGCCGGCGGCGGCAACCTTGGCAGGGGAAACGAAACGGGTCCGTATACCATGGCGCCGCCGGCGGCCGATCCTTCGCCGTCGCCCGGCCGCCGCACGGCCTACGGCTGCATGGAGCGGAGGATGGTTTCCACCACGCCGTCCGGGGTGAGGTCGCTGGTATCGAGATAGCGGATGCCATCCCCGGCCAGGGCGCGATCCCGGGCCTCCTTCATCGGACCGACCTGGTAGTCGGCGGCGTCCCGGTTGTTGATGTCCTCGAGGATTCCGGCGAGGTCGACGTCGCGTCCGGCCGCCAGCATTTCGGCGTGGCGGCGTTCGGCCCGGACCTCGGGGCTGGCGGTGAGGAAAAACTTCCACCGGGCCCGGGGCAGCACCACCGTGGTGATGTCACGGCCCTCCATCACCACCGGCCGCCGCTCGGCCATGGCTTGCTGCAGGCGCACCAGCCGTTCGCGGATGGCCGGCACCCGGGCGGCGCATTTCACGTTGCGGGCCACCTCCGGGGAGCGGATGTCGGCGGAGACGTCCTCGCCGTCCAGCAGGATGCGGGTGCCCGACGGATCGAACGCGATGTCGGCCGTCTGCGCCACCGCCGCCATCGCTTCGGGGTCCTCCAGATCGACACCCTGACGCATGGCCTTGAGACACACCGCCCGGTACATGGCGCCGGTGTCGATGTAGAGGAAATTCCGGGCCGCGGCGATGCGCCGGGCGACGCTGCTTTTGCCAGACCCGGCGGGACCGTCGATAGCCACCGCGTCGGTGAGACCGTCAGGTGTGTCAGGGTTCATCTAGCACTCGTCGATCATCGCGATCCGCTTGCGGTGGCGTTCCCCCTCGGAAAACGGCGTGTCCAGCCAAGTGTCGACGACCGTTTCATGGGGTTCGAGAATGGTGGCCCGTCCGGGCATCACCAGGATGTTGGCATCGTTGTGGTCCCGGGACAGGGCGGCGTATTCGCTGTTCAAACACAGGGCGGCCCGCGCCCCCTTGTGGCGGTTGGCGGCGATGGAGATGCCGATGCCGGTGCCGCAGAGGAGGATACCCTTCGGGAACTCGCCGCCGGCGACAGCCCGGGCCACGGCATGGCCGGCGTCGGGGTAATCGGCGCGGCCGTCCACCAGCTGAGTGAAATCCGTGACCGTATAGCCGCGGTCCTCCAGATGTTTGATCACCTTGGCCTTGGCTTCGAGGGCGGCGTGGTCGGAACCGATGGCGATCGTCTTGTCGTCAGGCATTGCATCCTCCTTGCTGCGGCCGGCGTCTCCGCCACGCCGGGAATGGGTCATCGTCAGGCAGCCGGGCCGACCAGCCGGTCAGGTGCCCATGTTCCAGCTCGACAGGTAGGTCTTCTGCTCGGGCGTCAGGGTGTCGATCTTGATGCCCATGGACTTCAGTTTCAGCGACGCCACCAGGGTGTCGATGGCTTTCGGCGGCACGTGGACGGTGTTGTCCAGCTTGCCCTTCATCTTCACGCACCATTCGCTCGCCAGGGCTTGGGTGGCGAAGGACATGTCCATGACGCTGGGCGGATGCCCTTCGGCGCAGCCGAGGTTGACCAGCCGGCCGTCGGCCAGCACGTACACCGACTTCTTGTCGCTGATCTGGTATTGGGTCATGTCGCGGCCGCGCACATTCTTGATCACCTTCTTTGCCATCTTCTTGATGCCCACCAGATCGATCTCGATGTCGAAATGGCCGGAGTTGGCGATGATGGCGCCGTCCTTCATGACCTTGACGTGTTCCGGCCGGATGACGTGCATGTCGCCGGTGACGGTGCAGAAGAAGTCCCCGAGTCGGGCGGCATCGGCCATGGGCATCACCTGGAAGCCGTCCATGGCCGCTTCCAAAGCCTTGACCTGATCGATCTCGGTGACAATGACCTTGGCGCCCTGGCCCCGGGCCCGGGCGGCGAGACCGCGGCCGCACCAGCCGTAGCCGGCCACCACGAAGGTCTGCCCGGCGATCAGCTTGTTGGTGGCGCGGATGATGCCGTCCAGGGTCGACTGGCCGGTGCCGTAGCGGTTGTCGAACAGGTGCTTGGTGTCGGCGTCGTTGACGGCGATCACCGGGAAGGGCAGGACGCCGTCCTCCTGCATCGCCCGGAGGCGGATGACGCCGGTGGTCGTCTCCTCCATCGAGCCGATCACCTGCTCCTGCAGATCCTTGTGTTTGGTGATGATCAGGGTGACCAGGTCGGCGCCGTCGTCCATGGTGATGTTGGGCTTGTGGGCCAGGGCGCCGTTCAGGTGGGCGTAGTAGCCTTTGTTGTCCACCCCGTGCTTGGCGAAGACGTTGATGCCGTAGTTCTTGACCAGCGCGGCGGCGACGTCGTCCTGGGTGGACAGCGGGTTGGAAGCGCACAGCACGACGTCGGCGCCACCGGCCTTGAGGGTGCGGACGAGGTTGGCGGTCTCGGCCGTGACATGCAGGCAAGCCGACATTTTCAGGCCCTTGAGGGGGCGGCTCTTGGCGAAGCGGTCGCGGATCTGGGCCAGGGTGGGCATGTCGCGATCGGCCCATTCGATGCGCTTCACCCCTTCGGGAGCGCGCTTGATGTCGGCGATATCATAGTTCATTTTCTTCGTTCTCCACTTTCTTCACAAAATCAGGCACCATGCCGGTCCCCGTATTCTACCCTATATCGACGGTGGCGCAATCCTTCTGGAGTCCGGCGGCCGGGCACGGGCCGTTTTTCCAGTTACCGGCCGTCGTCCCGGCTGCGGGCGGTTTCGGAAAAAAGGCACCCCTCCCCCTACCGTTCGCCCATAAAACCGGAAAGCAACAACACCAGCCCGCACACCGCCAGGGAAAAGCCGAGGGTGGCGTAGAGGATCCGGGCGCCGGCTTCTCCCAGAATCAGCTTGACCCGGGTGGCCTTGCGGGAATTCAGCAGCCAGCCGGCGTTTTTCCAGGACGACACCAACACCAGCACCCCGCCGCCGAACAGGACCATCCCGAGGACGGCGGTTTTCCACGGATCGGGAGCGGGCATGATCAAACCAGCCTGGCGACGGTTGCCATGCGGTCGCCGGGCAACAGGTGGACCGGCGGAATGTCGATCATGGTGTAACAGCCGGGATCGAGACGGAGGGCGGCGCGGGCCGAGGCCACCATGACCTGGGCGGTCAAGGCCGGATTGTCGATGCGCATGTCGAAGGAAAGCCGCTGGTTCGACACCCGGCCGGACCCGCCGATCCGCTCCAGCAGGACGCCGTGGGAGTTGTCCATGGCGGCGGCCAGTTCCTCCGGCGAAGCGACAAACCGGACTTCCAGGGGATCGTGGCTGAAGTATGGATCGGCCGCAAGGTCCTGCTGGATGCGGTCCGGGTCGGCGCCGGCTTCCGGCAGGATGCACACGAGACGAGCATGGCGGCCGCCGCCCAGCGGGATGGTGATGGAGGCGGCGTCGCGAACGCCCGCGATGGCCCGGGCGGCGACGGAATGCCCCATGGAACGGCCGCGGCCGAAGTTGGTGAAGGTGGTGCCGATGGGGGTCATGGCTTCGAACAGGGCGCGGAGCACCGAGTCGGTGCCGGGGTCCCAGCCGGCGGCGGTGACGGCCACCAGGCCGGCGGCGGTGGCGGCGTCCTGCAGCCGTCCCACCGTGTCCGGAATCTGGTCGGGAATGTCGAAGCTGTCCACCGTGTGCAGGCCGGCGGCGAGGTAGCGCCTGGCATCGTCCGGCGCCAGACGGGAGGGACCGCAGATGATCGCCACCTCGGGCGCGAGGCCGGCGGCCCGGAGGCTGGCGATATCGGAAAAGTCCGGCACGCCGCGGCGGTCGTGAACCCTGCTGCCAACCGAAGCCGGACTGCGCACCACCCCGACGGCATGCAGGTCGGGCGCCGCTTCCAAGGCCAGAATAACGTTCCGGCCGATGTTGCCGAGGCCGTGCACCAGGACCGGCGTCGAATCTGCCATGAGGGTGGTCTCCTCCGGAAATTGGAAAGGGCGGACGGGTCGCCGCGACCGGTCCGCGGCCTGTCTTGTAACAAATTTCCCCGGCAGCGCCAAGAAAAAGCCGGCGGTGAAGCCGGACCTACGCGGGGCGGAACGGTGGTGATGCCGTAGGGGGGCAGGCTAGATGGAGTAGATGGAACCGTTGCCTCGGCGCGGGCGCCGGTGGGCACGAGTGGCAGCGGGATCGTACATTTTCAACTTTCGTCGATGGAACCCGCCTGCTACAATGGCGTATGGAGCGTTTTCGTTTAATGTCGAGCCCTTTCCTTGGCGCGTTCTGGTTGGCACAGTGCCTGCTGAAAGCACAAGAGGAGGCCATTCATTTCCGAAAACGCGCTGGCGGGCGAAGCGGTGGCCAGAACCGGTCTGGCGGTCCCGCGCCGGGGTGTTGCGGGGCGTTTGATATTTTACTGGAAAAGGAGAATTATGAAACGCGCAGTTTTGGCCGAGTTCTTCGGCACATTCTGGCTGGTGTTGGGCGGCTGCGGCGCGGCGGTGCTGGCCGGCAGTCATATCGGTTTCCACGGCGTGGCGCTGGCTTTCGGCCTCACCGTCCTGACCATGGCCTATGCCATCGGCCACATTTCCGGCTGCCATCTCAATCCGGCGGTCACCTGCGGCCTGGCGGTGGCCGGCCGGTTTCCCAAAGCCAATGTGGTACCGTACATCATCAGCCAGTGCCTGGGCGCGGCGGCGGCGGCGGTGGTGATTTACGTGATCGTGGTTGCCAGCCACGGCCCGGCGGCGGTGGGATCCTTCGCGGCCAATGGCTACGGCACCCTCTCGCCCGACAAGTACGGCCTGGTGTCCGCCCTGGTATGCGAGGTGGTCATGACCTTCATGTTCCTGATGGTGATCATCGGCGCCACCGACCGCCGGGCGCCGGCCGGCTTCGCCCCCATCGCCATCGGCCTGTGTCTCACCCTGGTGCATCTGATTTCCATCCCTGTGACCAACACCTCGGTGAATCCGGCGCGGTCCCTCAGCCAGGCCCTGTTTGCGGGCGGACCGTACATAATGCAGCTGTGGCTGTTCTGGCTCGCCCCCATCGGCGGCGCCGTGCTGGCGGCAGTGGTCTACCGGTCCCTGTTCGACACGGATGACGCCACCGCCTGAGTAGCGCGGACGGCGGGGACTCCAACCGGTGGGGTGGGCGCCGGACCGGCAGACCCCTTGTGCCTGACCGGATGAATCCGCTATACTATCACCGTGAGAACACACCAGACCCGGCGTCTGTCCGGGTTCTGGTCTTTTTGTATGCTGAACGAGGCGGGAAAAAAACGCCCGCTCGACAAGGATCCGGCTGCACCCATGGACACCACGCTCATCCGCAACTTCTCCATCATCGCCCATATCGACCACGGCAAATCCACCCTGGCGGACCGCATCCTGCTGCAAACCGGTCTGGTCACCGAACGGGAATTTCGCGCCCAGTTTCTGGACGACATGGATCTGGAGCGGGAGCGCGGCATCACCATCAAGGCGCATCCCGTCACCGCCTCCTTCACCAGCGCCGACGGAAAAACCTACCAGCTGAATTTCATCGACACGCCGGGTCACGTGGATTTTTCCTACGAGGTGTCCCGTTCCCTCGCCGCCTGCGAGGGGGTGCTTCTGGTGGTGGACGCGGCCCAGGGCATCGAAGCCCAGACCGTCGCCAACACCTACCTGGCCATCAACAACGACCTGGCCATCATCCCGGTGGTGAACAAGATCGACCTGCCGGCCGCCATCCCCGACGCGGTATGCGAGGAACTGGTGGCGTTTCTGGGAGTATCCCCGGGTGAGGTCCACTACGCCAGCGCCAAGACGGGGGAGGGGATCAACGGGATCCTCGAAGCCATCGTCCAGACCATACCGCCGCCCGCCGGCGATCCGGAAAAGCCGTTTCGCGGCCTGATATTCGATTCGGTTTACGACGACTACCGCGGGGTCATCACCTACCTCCGCGTCATTGACGGTTCGGTGAAAAAGGGCGACAAGGTCACCATGCTGTCCAGCGGCAAAACCTACGAGGTGACCGATCTCGGGATCTTCGCTCCCAACATGAAGCCGGACACGCGGCTCTCGGCCGGTCAGGTGGGGTATATCGTCGGCAATCTCAAGGATATCCGATCGGTCAAGGTCGGTGACACCCTGGCCGCCGCTGGCGCCGCGGTGGAGGCGCTGCCGGGCTATGTGGAACCCAAGAGCATGGTGTATTGCGGGCTGTATCCGTCCTCGACCGAGAATTTCGAGAACCTCCGGAAAGCCCTCGACCGCCTGGCCCTCAACGACGCCTCCTTCAATTATATTCCGGAAAGCTCCACCGCCCTCGGTCATGGCTTCCGCTGCGGTTTTCTCGGTTTGCTGCATATGGAGATCGTGCAGGAACGGCTGGAGCGGGAGAGCGATCTCGATCTGGTGAAAACCGCCCCCAATGTCACCTACGAGGTCCTCCGCACCGACGGCAGCATCAGCGAAGTCCATTCCCCGGCCGACGTCCCCGATCCCTCCTTCATCGAGGAGATTCGGGAACCGATCGTCAAGCTGGAAGTGATGGTGCCGAAGGAATTCATCGGCGCGGTGATGACCCTGGCGGAGGAGCGGCGCGGCAGCCACAAGGGCATCGAATACATCGGCGGCCGCCGGGCGCTGCTGCATTACGAGATCCCGTTTTCCGAGATCGTTTTCGACTTCTACGACAAACTGAAAAGTTCCACCCGTGGCTACGGCACCATGGACTATGAGTTCCTGGAATACCGGGCCGCCGATCTGGTCAAGGTGGACATCCTGATCCACGGCCAGCCCGTGGACGCCCTGTCCATCATCTGCCTGCGGGAAAAAGCCGATATCCGCGGCCGGAAAATCCTCGCCCGGCTCCGCAAGGAAATACCCAAGCACATCTTCCGGGTGGCACTGCAGGCGGCGGTGGGCGCCCGCATCGTTGCCCGGGAAAACATCAGTCCCTTC
>JAJBSZ010000372.1 GCA_020861125.1 Planctomycetota bacterium
GCGAGATCCTCGAGTTCCGTCGGGCAAACGAAGGTGAAGGCGGCCGGGTAGAAGAAGAAGATGCTCCATTTCCCCATGATGTCGGCCTTGGTCACGGTCTTGAATTCATTGTTGTAATACGATTGCACCGAAAAATCCGCTACTTCCTTGTTGATCATGGACATTTTCTACTCCTGTCGTAAAAAACCAAAACGATGTCCCTACACCGATACTGCCAGTATAGCCTATAGCGGAGAAAAACACGATGTTTTTCCACCAGCTATGTTTTCGATCGGCGTTTCCGTCCTCGGCAATACCGGTGCCTTCCCGGCAAACTTACCGCCTACCGTACTGCGCCGGCCATACCGTTGCCCGAAACGAAAATGTTTTGCTCGTCAAACCACCGGTGGTTGTATACGATGGCCGGAAAAATAGCAAGATGATTTCTCCGAATATCCCTTGACAAATCCAGGGTGGGTTTTAGCATCGTAATCCATCGTATGTTTTAGATGTAAAACACGGGGCGGCCGGTCCGCCCTGGCTGGTATTGGGTTGATGCTGGTGCTCCACGTGTGGGTTACCGTGCCTCCGCGTTAGCGGCGTCAAAAAATGTCACTCACGCACCCTCTTTTTTGCTCCATTACCGCCGGAGCAAGAAACTTGCTGCCGAGCCATTTTCCTGGCTGGTCGCGGGTCTGGGCGTACTTACAACTGTCGTGCTTGGCAGCGACACTGCTGTGCGGGCTGTGGAGAGGTGATGAACCGACATCTTGTCGTGGCGGCTCTCGTTCTCATGGCTGGTATCGCTGGTCCGGCCGTCGCGGGCCAGAAGTATTCCTCGTGGAGTGAGATCTCGTCGGCGATGCGGGGCATTCTGGATGATTCCAGCCGGTTGTACGCTACCGGCGACGCCGACGGAGCGACCGAGCGGGTTAACGACGCCTACACCGACTATTTCGAACAGCTGGGATTCCAACGCACCGTCCATTCCTATATTTCGGGACGGCGCGCCGCAACGGTGGCGTCCCATTTTACTCAGGTAAAACAGTTGATGGCGGATGGAGCCGAGGCAGGGGTGGTACGAGAGGAATTGGCTGTCCTTACCCGGATGCTTCGGGACGACGCAATCCAACTAGACGGCAAGGAGGAGAGTGCCACCGGGGTGTTTCTCGCGTCGCTTCTGGTCCTGGTCCGTGCCGGTTGCGAGCCGATTCTGGTTATTGCCGCCCTCGCCGCCTTTCTGGTTCGCTCGAGCAATCGCAAAAAAAATGCCTTCGTCTACCGGAGTGCGGTGGCGGCGATGGTGGCGTGCGCGCTTCTTGCGATCGCTCTCCAGCATTTTGGCGTCAGCAATACCGGCCAGGCGATCCTGGAGGGGTTGACGATGCTGGCGGCGGTGGTGGTGTTGTTTTCCGTCGGCACCTGGATGCTCAACCGGTACGGGAGCGGCGGCTGTCCTTGCGGCGGCGAGGACCCGGCGGGGCAAACGGTGGCGGATGGCAGCGCCGTGGCGCTGGGGCTGGCTGCATTTCTCGCGGTGTTTCAGGAAGGGGCGGAGACGGTCATCTTCTACCAGAACCTCTTCGCCGATACCGATACGCCCGAGAGCATGGTCTGGCTGGGCCTGGCGGTCGGGTCAGGTATCCTCGCGGTTTTGTTCGTCCTCATTCGCTACGGTACGCTGGTGATCCCGGCCAGACCCTTTTTTCTCGGCACCAGCATCCTGTTGTTCCTCCTGTCCGTAAGCTTTACCGGTGGCGGGATCAAGGAGCTGCAGGAGGCGGAGGTGGTCGGAATGACGCCGGTACCGTGGCTCCAGCCGGTGGATCTCTTGGGCATCTACCCAACGGTGGAAACGCTGGTGCCGCAGGCGGTGCTGCTAGTCCTGGCGGTGGTGGCCGTCCATCTGGTAGTGCGCACCGCCCGGCAATTCCCTCGTGAGGCGGCCGCGCCGCGGTAACGGTGCTACCGCATGCAACAGATGAGTCCTGTGCCGTTCGCCACCAGGTCTGGAAAAACCGGTGGCGGCAGGACGATCCGCCTGCCGGGACTCGAGGGCTGGCCATCGGCTCACCAGTCGCACGGATCAGCCCTTCGTCCCCTCGTGGTGCGCCACCATCTTTTCCTTGTAAGCCTGAAAATCCTGCACGGCCTGCCATCGGGCCAGGAGCTGCTGCGCCCGGTCCACCAGCGGTTTGTCGATCATGCGGCCGTCCAGGGCGATGGCGCCGTCGCCGCGTCGTTTGGACTCTTCGAAAATCGCCACCACCCGCCGGGCGAGAGCCACCTGATCCTCGGGCGGGGCGAAGCCCTGGTTCAGGATGGGCACCTGGTCCGGATGGATGCCGCAGGCGCCCTTGAGTCCCACCTTGACCGACTTGGCGACGATGCTCCGGAAACGCTCCCGGTCCTGAAAGTTGGCGATGGAGCCGACCAGGCCGATGGGCAGGGCGCCGTAGGCCGTGGCGGTGACCACCAGCAGGAAATTGGCGATGGCAAGCTCGTCGCCGTCGGTGAGCTCCACGCCGATATCGCGGGAAAAATCCTCCTGGCCGATGTTGACGGACAGGAGCCGGCGACTGGCGGCGATGATCGCCTCCCGCTGGCAGAATCCGCGCGCCGTCTCGATGGCCAAATGCACCACCACCGTGCCGGGGGCGATGTTCCGCTCCCGTTCCAAATCGGCAATCATCCGTTCCACTTCCAGGACATCCCACGGGCTTTCCACCTTTGGCAGGTGAATCCCGGTGAGACCGGGATGGATACTTGCCGCGAGATCGGGCTGGAACATCTCCCGCTCGCTGTTGATGCGCACGAACACGTCCGCGCCGCCCTGGCCGGCGATGCGAATTGCCTCCGGCACCTGCGTGCGGGCGAAATCCTTTTCCGTCGGCAGGACGCTGTCCTCGAGATCCAGGGTGACAGCGTCGGCATCGCGGCGCCAGCACTTGCCGACAAACTTCGGCTTGTGTACCGGAACGATCAGGTTGGATCGGTAGGGATTGGTCGGGCGTGGTTCAGACATGTATTGTTCTCCATGAACCGGGACGGTTCGCGACCGGGCCGATTGGCCGGCGGTGCCGCCGCCGGGCGTGTGGGCTGCCCAACCGCGCCGCGAGCCGGCGGTGGTTCGGACCACCGTTGCGTAGGCAGTTATTCCAGTCAGCCGAGCTTGATGACGCAATCCAGCACCTGTGCCCCCTGGCCGTCAGCCAACAGGCGGAGGGGATTGATCTCGAAGAGGTCGATCCGTTCGCGGTTATTGGTGACGTAGTCGGAGACGGACAAAATCGCCGTTACCAGTGCCTCCCGGTCGTAGGCGGGCTGGCCCCGGTAGCCGGCGATAAGTTGGGACAGACCGGATATTTCCTCCAGCATATAACCGACATCCTCGCGGGTCACCGGCAGCAGGCGGCAGGCGGTCATCTGAAAGAGCTCGGTGTGGATACCGCCCAGGCCCACCACCAGTACCGGCCCGCACTGGGCGTCGCGCCGGACCCCAAGGATGAGGTCCAGGCCTTCCGGACACATCCGTTCCACCATGATGCCGCTGATCTGGTCCGCGTGATCCCGGGTGTTTTGTAGCAGGCGCCGGGCCGCCTCAGGCACCGCGGTCTGGTCCGGGACGTGCAGGGCCACGCCGCCCACATCTGTTTTGTGAATGATACTGTCGGAGACGATCTTCAGGGCGTAGGGTCCGGGGAAAGGGATCGCCGCCGCGGCCGGGTCGTCCCCCGTGGCGATAACCACCCGTTCGGGTACGGTCAGCCCGATACCGGTGGCGCGGGTTTTGGCAAACACCTCGTCCACATAGCCGGTTGGGCGGTCGGCGAGGATCGGGTCCGGCCGAGGGTCGGTCGCTTCCGGCACCGCCGGCACCTGGCTGGCACGGTAGGCCTGCCAGAGCATGCGGGCCAGTGTTTGGATGGAAAAACCGACGGGGATGTTGCTGGCACGGACCGCATCCAGAGCCGGCGAGTACAGGCTGCCGGTCCAGGCGAGATAATAGGGTTTTCCCCGGAGCTGGGCAATGGCGTCCAAAAGCAACGGAACCTTTTCCGGGCTGTAGTAATGGGTGGCAAAGACGTAGCCGTCCACCGTTTCATTCTCGGCCACCACCCGCATCATATCGGCGAAGCGCGGGCTGGACATCGGACTGGTGAGGTCCAGAGGATTGCGGGGTGAGCCAAAACCCTTGAGGTGTTCGTCGATACCGGCTTGGGTGGTTTCCGAAAATACCGGGACCTCGAAGCCGTTCTTGCAGAGTTGATCCCCCAGAAAGCCGCTGATGCCCCCGGAATGGGATACCGCGCAAAGGGTCTTACCGGCCAGTGCGAAGGGCGGACGGGTGATGCGGGTATATTCCACCAATTCGTCGTAGTCCTCAGCCTTGATCATGCCGTACTGCTTCACCATGGCGTTAAAAACCGCCATGTCGCCGGTAAGGGAGGCGGTGTGTCCCTGCGCCGCCCGTTCGCCCACCGCCGATTCGCCCAGCTTCATGAGAATAAGCCTCTTGCCCACCCGGAAGGCGGTGCGGGCCAGCTGCAGAAATTTTTCCCCGTCCTTGATGCCTTCGATCAGCACGGCTATGGACTGGACCTCGTCGTCCTCCAGCATGAATTCGATGAAGTCGCACATTTCCAAATCGGCTTCGTTGCCGGTGGTGACGATGTACTTGAGGCCGACGCCGCGGTCTCGGGCGGCATTGAAAATGGGACCGAACCCGGCGGCGCCGCTCTGGGATACCACCGCCGCCAGCCCGAAGGGAAAACCGCCGACCTCCAGAGTTCCGCCACCGGTTCCGTGCATCCAGAGGTTGAGTTTGACGTTGGCGGAGCCGATAGTGTTGGGGCCGACCAGCCGCATGCCGGACTGGCGGGCGATATCCCGCAGCCGCCGTTCGTTCTCCTTGCCGTGCACCGGGTCCAGTTCGCTGAAGCCGGCCGAGATGATGAGGCAGGCCCCGACGCCGGCGGCGGCGCAGTCTGTCACCGTTTGCACCACATGGCGGGCATTGACGATGATCACCGCCAGATCCACCGGCTGGCCGATGGCGGCGATGGACGGAAAGCAACGGAATCCGCGCACCGTCTCATACTTGGGATTCACCGGGTAGAGCTCGCCGGCGTAGGGCACGACCAGAAAGTTGTTCATGAAGTTCAGGCCGTAGCCAGGGTTTTCCGTCGCGCCGATGACGGCGATGGAACGGGGATTCAGGAACTTGTCGATGGACCGCCATTTGCTTTCGCGAGAGGCCGAATCTTCCATAACGCTGGTTCTTTCATCAAAAAATGGTACAGGCGGACAGCCCCGGCCGCGTCCTAGCGCACGAAATTCGGCAGGAACAGGCTGATGGCCGGAATATAGGTCACGAGGATCAGGGTGGCGAGGCCGGCCAGAAAAAACGGCAGGAGCTTGCGGCAGACGGCGCTGACCGGGAGTTTCAGGATGTTGCAGCCGACGTAGAGGTTGACGCCAACCGGCGGGGTCACCAGGCCGATGGCGACGTTGACGATGAGGAATACCCCGAAGTGCACCGGGTCGATACCCAGCTCCCGGATGATCGGGTAGACGATGGGCACGACGATGTAGATCGAGGAATTGCCGTCCAGGAAGCAGCCTGCCACCAGGAAGATGAAGTTGATGATGACCAGCAGCACGTACTTGTTGCTGCTCAGGGACATCAGGGCGGCGGAGATGTTGGTGGCGGTGTTGGAGGCGGTGAGAAGCCAGGCGAACACGCTGGCGCAGGCAATAATGTACATCACCGTGGCCGACACCACCGCCGACTCCAGGAAGAGCCGGCCCAGATCCCGCAGCTGAATCTCCCGGTGGATGAACACGCCCACGAACAGACCGTAGACGATGGAGACGCCCGCCGCCTCGGTGGGGGTGAAGATGCCGCTGTATATCCCGCCCAGAATGATCACCGGCATCATCATGCCCCAGAAGGCGCTTTTGAAGGCCCGCCAGAACTCCGGCCGCGAGACCTTGGCCAGCGGCTGGATGCGCGGGTTGTTGCGTGAGGCCCACATCGCCGCCAGGACGAAGGCGCCGCCCAGCAGCAGTCCGGGCAGGAGGCCGCCGGCGAAGAGTTTGCCCACCGACACATCGGTGATGGAGGCAAAGACGATGAAGCCGACACTGGGCGGAATGATGATGCCGATGGCGCCGGAAGAACTCATGAGGGCGGTGGCGACGGCGCCGTCGTAGCCGGCCGCCACCATGGCCGGTACCAGGATGGAGCCGAGGGCGGCGACGGTGGCCGGCCCGGAGCCGGAGATGGCGGCGAAAAAGCACGACACCGCCACCACCACCACCACCAGCCCGCTCCGGGTGTGGCCTACGCAGGCGGAGGCGAAGGCGATGAGCCGCCGGGAGATGCCCGCGTGCTCCATCAGGATACCCGAGAGGATGAAATAGGGAATGGCCAGGAGGGCGAATTTGCTGATCGAAGCGCACATGATGTCAGGGAACATCTCGAGGGGAAAATCCGCCAGCAGCAATCCGACGATGGAGGAGGCTCCAAGGGCGACGGCGATGGGAATATTGCAAAACACCAGGAAAAAAAATACTCCGAACAGGATGAGCGCCATGTTAGACCTCCCCGTGCGGCGCCGCCCGCAGCCGCCGAAATTCGCCGATGCCAAACTGGAGAATGCGGATGATCATGAAGACGCAGCCGACCGGGATGGCGGCGCTCTCGAGCCAGGCGGGCAGGGCCAGAGCCGGCGTGGTGGCCTTGAGGGCGATCTGGTCCTCGATGAGACGGAGACCGTAAAAGAACAGCACGCCGATCAGCCCCAGGGAACAGGCGGTCGAGAACAGGGAAAACCAGGCATAGTGCCTGGACGGCAGGTATTCCGCGATCAGGCCCATGCCGAGGTGGGCGCCCCGCCGGTAGGCGGCGGCGATACCGAACATGCTGACCCAGATAAAGGCCATCAGCGTCAATTCCTCGGCGGCGGAGATGGAACTGGCGAACAGGTAGCGGCTGACCACGTTGGCAAAATTCATGACGGTCATGAAGCTCAACAGGAAGATGATGATGCCGGCCTCCACGGCGGAGAAGGCCCTTGCAGCCTGTTTCATCCCTCGGTTCCTTTCTTTCGGCCGGTGGCCCGTCCGGACGGCCGCGGGTCACCACCCCGGCGGGCAGCCGGGGTCGAGGCGTATGCCGGCCGGGGGAACCTCCCGCGGCCGGCATCCGGACGGATACGGGCGTCTAGTCGAAAAAGTAGCCGAACGCGTTGAAGACTTCTTCCGTGTACTCGTCCTTGTATTTCCGGTACAGCGGCTCCACCAGGGGGAGGAATGCCGCCTTTTCCGCGTCGGGTCATGACGTGGATCTGCACGCCGGCGTCTTCGATCAGTTGGTGGATCCTCTGGTCGTTTTCGCGGCTGGAGGCGACCTGGAGCCGGCAGGCGGCGGTGGCGGCGTTCTGGAAGATCTCCTTTTCCTCGTCCGTGAGCCGTGCCCAGACTTTGCGGCTGACACTGAGCACGGTGGGGTCGTAGGAGTAGTTGCAGATGGGCATGTATTTCAGGAC
>JAJBSZ010000149.1 GCA_020861125.1 Planctomycetota bacterium
TACCTCCGGACGACGTCGGTGTGCCGCAGGCCCTGGACCAGGGCTGCCGGCGGGGTGAAGGCGAGGGCCACTGCGGCGAGGAGGCAGGCGGCCATAACCAGGAGGGACGGCCGCCAGAACACATGCGGCCTCGTCCGGGATTCGTTTTGGGTATCCATGAATTAGGCTCCGTTGGGTGTAGTTGGCGGTACGGCGGCAGGCGCCTCGCGCTCCGGCTTGAACCGTTTCAACCGCAGGGCGTTGGTCAGCACCGACACCGAGCTTAACGACATCGCCGCCGCCGCCAGAATCGGATCGAGCAGCGGACCGCCGAACAGGTACAGGACCCCGGCGGCCACCGGGATGCCGGCCGTATTGTAGGCGAAGGCCCAGAAGAGGTTTTCCTTGATGTTGCGGATGGTCTTCCGGCTTAACTGGATGGCGGTGGGTACATCGCGGAGGTCGCTCCGCATCAGGACCACGCTGGCCGATTCCATGGCGACGTCGGTGCCGGAACCGACGGCGATGCCCATATCCGCCTGGGCCAGGGCCGGCGCGTCGTTGATGCCGTCGCCGACCATCGCCACCTTTTTGCCTTCGGCCTGCAGGGCCCGGATCTCCCCCGCCTTGTCCTGGGGCAACACCTCGGCGATGACCCGGTCGATACCCACCTGGCTGGCGATAGCCTCGGCGGTGCGCGGGTTGTCACCGGTGAGCATGGCGACCTCAAGCCCCATGCGGTGCAGGGTACGGATGGCTTCGGCGCTGGTGGCCTTGACCACGTCCGCCACCGCCAGCACCCCCGCCGGCCGATCGCCCACCGCCACGTACATGGCGGTCTTGCCCTCGCCGGCGAGGCGGTCGGCGTCGGCCCGCAGCCCGGCGATTTCCACCGCTTTCTCCGCCATCATCTTGGCGTTGCCGATGGCGATGGCCTGGCCGTCGACCGTTGCCTCCACCCCCCGGCCGGGCACGGCCAGGAAGTGGTCCACCGGCGATAGGGCGAGGCCGGCTTCTGCGGCGTGGCGGACGATGGCCTGACCGAGCGGGTGCTCCGATCCGGCTTCCGCCGACGCCACCAGGCGCAGCAGGTCGTCCGCCTTCAGGTCCGGCGACGGGATGAGGTCGGTCACCGACGGCTTGCCTTCGGTCAGGGTCCCGGTTTTGTCGAAAACGATAGTGGTGATTTTTCGGGCGGTTTCCAGGGCTTCGCCACTCTTGACCAGGATGCCGTATTCGGCGCCTTTGCCGGTGCCGACCATGATGGCGGTGGGCGTGGCGAGACCCAGGGCGCAGGGACAGGCGATGATCAGGACGGAGATAAAAATAGTGAGGGCAAAGCGCACGTCGCCGGTTTTCCAGTACCAGGCGGCGGCAGCGGCCACGGCGATGAGGCAGACCGCCGGCACGAAGTACCCGGACACCACGTCGGCCAGCTTGGCGATCGGGGCCTTGGAACTCTGGGCGTCCTCCACCAGTTTGATGATCTGGGCCAGCGCCGTTTCCGACCCCACCCGAGTGGCCTCGAAGGTGACGGCGCCGTGGTTGTTGATGGTGGCGGCGTACACCGGATCCCCCGGCTTCTTATCCACCGGCATGCTCTCGCCGGTAAGCATGGATTCGTCCAGGCTGGTCCGGCCCTCGGTGATGACGCCGTCGACCGGGATCTTTTCGCCCGGCCGAACCCGAATCAGGTCGCCCGGCTCCACCTCTTCGATCAGCGTCTCCACCTCACGGCCATCCCGGATAACGACGGCGGTTTTGGGCGCCAGGCCCATCAACTTCTTGATGGCCTCCGAGGTGCGGCCGCGCGAGACCGCTTCGAGTGATTTGCCGAGTAATATGAGGGCGATGATGACGCCGGCGGTTTCAAAATACAGTCCATCCACCGCGGCCAGGTTGCCGGTAGCGATCTGCCAGGTGGAATACAGGCTGTAGAGGACAGCCGCCGAGGTGCCGACGGCGATCAGCGAATCCATGTTGGGCGCTCCGGCCACTAAGGCCCGGAAGCCCACCGAATAAAACCGCCGGCCCACGATCAGGATGGGAATGACCAACAGGATCTGGGCCAGGGCATAGTTCAAGGGGTACTGCATGGGTTCGAGCAGTTTGGGAACCGGAACCGGCAGCCACCAGATCATGGCGCCCATGGCCAGATACAGGAGCGGCAGGCCAAACAAGGTAGCGATGGTGAAGCGGGACCACAGGGTCCGGGTCTCCTCCTCGCGGCGGAGGCGATCGGCATCGACGGAGGCGGCGGAATCAATGGCCAGGGGTTGGTACCCAGCTTTTTCAATAGCCGCCTTGATATCCGACAGCCGCACCCGGTCGCGGGCATACACCACGTGCGCCCGCTCGGTGGCATAATTTACCGATACCTCCTGGACGCCATCCAAGCGGCCCAGCACCTTTTCGATGCGGGCGGCGCAGGCGGCGCAGCTCATGCCGGCGATGGGCAGGGTGACGTCGGCGGTGTCGGTTTTTTCCGCCACGCCAAAGCCGGCCTTGACGATGGCGGAGCGAATGGCTTCCCCCGTCACCGCCGCCGGATCGAAATCGACCTGCATCTTTTCCGTGGCGAAATTCACCCCGACGTCGCGCACGCCCGGCAGCCGGCCGACGACCTTTTCCAGCCGCTTGGCGCAGGCGGCGCAGGTCATGCCGGTGATGGGTATGGTTTCACGCCCGGCGGGGGCGGTTGCTGCGGTGGTCATAACGGCTTGCCTCCCCGTGATCAGAGTTTGGAAAAATATTGCTTGGCCCGTTCCAGGAATGCCTTGGGGATGACGATGGTGTCGCCCCGGTCCTGACGGTTCTTCTCGCCCACCGGCACCGGATTACAGCCGCCCCGGGCCATCTCCAGGCTGTTGGACGGAAAATGGTTTTTGCAGTTCAGGCACACGAGATCCGACCCTTCCTGGGTGTAGACCCCCCGGCCGCTGGCAAAACACACCTGGCAGGCATTGAATACTGTGCGGATACTGCCGTCCGGGGCGAGCATGGCGATGATCTCCATGCCGTAGCCGTCGATCTCCACCGGGTAATAGGTGGCGGTGGCGGTGACGTCGGCCTTGCGAATAACGAGGTCGGCGTCCACCACGGTGCTCGGTTCGGCCGCCAACACGGCCGAAGCCGTTAGCGCCAGGATACAGACCGCCAGCCACACGCGGCCGAGAGTGCGGCAGGGAGCGCGGCGGGTATTTCTATGGGTGGGCACGGGTTTTTCCTTTCGTATAGGTACCCCTCATTTCCCGGAGCGATCGCTCGGGTTTGGTTTACCAGGGAACATCGGACTCCATGTCCTCTTCGGACCCAGGCAGGAAGGACGGATCGTATTCCGGCGTCTCGCCCGGATCGGCCACATCGCCGACGATGATGCGGCTGGCGATCATGCCCATCCAGCACATGTACGGGTAGACGCCGGGCGCGGTGGGGGTGAACTCGATTATGTTGTCACCCAATTCCAGCCGCTTTTCGATGGCGAACTCGGGGATGAAAATACGGTTGTTGCAGCCGTTGACCGTGCCCGGCTCCGCCCGCAGATTCCAGCGCAGGGGCAAACCGGCCTGGACGTGGACGGCCGGGTAGTCGCCGGATCCGAGACGCGTCTCCAGCACCTGCATGCCGTCCATCACCACCGACCGGACCGCTTCGCCGCCGGAGGCGAAGGTGAACGTGGCGTAGCCGGATAGCCGCAGGCCGTTCCCGAGCATGGCGAAGCCCATGAGGAACACCAGGGCCGCGCCCGCCTGAATGAACCGGCCCATGAACCGCCGGCCCAGGAATCTTCCGGCCACCCCCAGCCCCATAGTCAGGGGTAGCGTCCCGGCCGCGAACAGGAACATTGAAGCCGCCCCCTGGAGCAGGCTGCCGGTGGACAAGGCGTAGAGCTGCATCGCCTGCAGCGGCCCGCAGGGCATGAGCCCGTTCAGCAGCCCGACGTAAAAGGGACCGCGACCGGTGCCGGAGGAACGGGGGGGGTACAGCCGGGGCCAACTCGGGATCATCCGGCTGAACCAGGGAAAGAGGCCCGAGATGTTAACCCCCACGATCATCATGAAAATTCCGAAGGCGACCTGTAATAAGCCTTTCACATCGCCGGAATAACCCGATCTCGCCACCGTAGCACCGACCACCGCCCCCATGAAGCCGCCGCTGACCGCCCCGATGAGGGTGTAGGAAAGAACCCGTCCGGCGCCGTACAACAAGGTCGGCCGAAAGAGCGCCGCCGTCGTGGCCGGGGCGGCGTCGGACAGAACCGTCTGCGAAAGGTTGATCCCGCCACACATGGCCACACAATGCGTCGAGGTCAGCAAGCCGACCAGGAAAATCATGCCGTAGCCCATGCCGATTTCGGCCTCGGGAAAAATATTCAGGTAGTCCAGAAGCCCGAACCGTCTGATCAGGGTGTGGATCGCGAGGATGACCACCACCAGTCCGGCGACGCGGCCGAGGGTGGTCCGGAGGGTTTCGGTAGCTGGATCCCGTTCCCCCAGGTCGTAGCCCATTTCCTCGAGCGCCTGGCGCATGGCGTCGGGGGACGTGCGGGTGGCATCGTACTCTACCTCAAGCAGGGAACGCCGGTAATCGGCCCGCGCCCGGCACACACCCGGCAGCGCTCGAAGTTTGGCGGTCACCTTGCCTTCACAGGAGCGGCATACCATGCCGGCAAGCCGGTACCGTTCCCGCTGGCATCGTTCATTGGCTTCACTCATTGCGCGCCTTCCGTATTGTCATATTTTTTGTATAAACGAAGACTCGGTTGCGATCACGGGAAGCCGTCACCGTCCCGGACGGGAAGGAGGGCGGTGCAGGCATGGGCCCGCTCGGGCCCAAGAATTTCGCAGATCCGCTCACACATCACGGAGAGGCGTTCCTTGACCTCCCCGTCAAATTCCCGGCGCAACCGGGTGACATCGGACACATCGTGGGCCACCACCATCTCGATGGCGGCCATTTCCTCGGGAGAAATGGCGACGGAGCCGGACAGCCGGTTGGTGATCATGTGGCACAGGATTTCCGGCGATCCGTCCGGAGCCGCCAGGGCGGACCGAAAGTGCAGAACCGTCAAACCGGACCCGATGGCGCCGCCAGCGGCCATAAGCAACAGGGCGACGGCCAACAGGAACATCTTGCCCGGCCGCTTCCGCCCCGTCATCGCGACGGGTAACCGCCGGCTGGTGGTATCATTGGTATGCATACGCCGTTTCCTTCTCGCCCGCTACAGATGCATAAACTGGTGCAGCTCCGGAAGTGATTCCAGCAGGGACAACGGATTCAATACCTCCCGCCAGACGGGAAGGGCCACCGCCGCCACCACCGCCGCCGCCGTCACCGCCGCCGCGCCGATACCGGCCAGGAAACCCACCGGGAGTTCCAGCCGCCAGCCGTTAGTATCCAGCCCCTCGATACGGGCCATAACCCCGGCGGTTAGTAAACCGGAAGCGGGAGCCGCCCGCGCCGCCAGGGCAGCCAACCGGTCCATATCGGTCAGGAAATCATCCATCGGAGTTTTCCTTTCCATGGTTCCTTGTCCGCAAGTCGTTTCAGTTTTTGTTTTGCCTTGAATGTCCGCATAGCGACCGTCGTGCGGCTCCAGCCCAGCCGCGTGGCGATGTCCGCCGTCTGGCACCCCTCGACATAGGCGAGGGTGAGGAGGAGCCGATCCCGTTCCGGCAGCAGCGCCAGCATGTCGAGGAGCAGAACCCGGGCCGCGTCCGGCGATCGCGCGCCCTCCATCGCCACCGGCGCCGCCGCCTGATTATCCAGATCCGGCAACGGCACCTCCCGACGGCGTTTTTTCCGGGTTTTCCAGAAGCGGTACCCGGTGAAGGTGGCGATCCGCGCCAGCCAATGCCGAAACGGGGCATCGCCCCGGAAGGATTCCAGGCTCAAATAGGCTTCGACAAACACTTCGTGCGCCAGCTCTTCGCTTTCCGCCGGATCCGGCGCAAACGACCGCATCTGCTGGTGGACGGACTGGCCATATTTCTCCACCAGCCGGGCAAAGGCATCCCTGTCCCCGGCCAGCGTCTGCCGCACCGCCGTGGCATCACTGTCGTCACTGTCCGGCATGATGAATGAACCGTTCCTCCGATCATGCGGGCGCCATCCCTCATCCACACGGTTTCCTAAATACATAGTCAAGATTGACAGTTGCAAAATTGACTGTGTACTAGTGTGCCCACCGTCGCCCGATTGCCTCGGAAAGTAATTTTTTTCTGGTTTTTCACCGTCTTCCCGCGGTAAGCCACCCGCGACAGCTCGGCACCAGCAAAAAAATTTCCCCGATAACCGATTTTACCAAAACAGGTTGGCAATTTCCCGGCAAAAAATCGACAAAACCGGTTGACAAGCTGGAAAGCTTTATTATCATATTCCCGATAGGTAATAAAGGAAAAGGTGATGGCCGTCTCGTTGAAATGTCAGTATGCGTTGCGGGCTTTGTTTGCGCTGGCCCGTAACCATGGCCAGGGCCTGTTGCGCATCGCCGAGATCGCCAGTGAGCAGGACATTCCGCCCCGGTATCTCGAGAACATTTGTAACCAGTTGCGGCAGGGAGGGTTCGTGGAAGGAAAGCGGGGTAAGGACGGGGGCTTCGCCCTGGCCCGGCCGCCGCGGGACGTGCGCGTCGGCGATATCATCCGCTTTATCGAGGGCCCCATGCATCCGACCAACTGTTCGTCGGATAAACCGGGCGACAGCTGCCGGTTTCAGGGCCGCTGCGCCTTCATGCGCCTCTGGGACGAGGCCGAAAAAGCCCTGGCCGGGGTGTATGACAACATTACCCTGAACGATCTGGTGGAGGAAGACAGGAGAATCACCGCCGACGCCGGAATCGATTACTGCATTTAAGAGGGATAAACCCTTTTTTATTTTCGCTTTTCAAATTATCATATTTCCGGCTGGTTATACAACCTTACAAGGAGACGGTCATGGCACGAGTGTATGAAGACAATTCACGGTCCATCGGCAACACCCCGCTGGTTCGCCTGAACAAGGTAACGGGGAAAAAAGCCACGGTGCTGGCCAAGATCGAAGGACGCAACCCGTCCTATTCGGTAAAATGCCGGCTGGGCGCCGCCCTGATCTGGGATGCCGAAGAAAAGGGATTGCTGAAACCGGGTACGGAGATTATCGAACCCACCAGCGGCAATACCGGGATCGCCCTGGCTTTCGTGGCGGCGGCGCGCGGGTACCGCATCACCCTTACCATGCCCGAGACCATGAGCCTGGAACGGCGGCGGGTATTGGCAATGCTCGGCGCCAACCTTATCCTCACCCCGGGCACCGAAGGCATGGCCGGTGCCGTGCGCCGGGCCGAGGAACTGGCGGCGTCGGATCCGGAAAAATACTTCCTGCCGCAGCAGTTCAAGAATCCGGCCAATCCGGCCATTCACGAGAAAACCACCGGCCCGGAAATCTGGAACGACACCGACGGCGGTGTGGACGCCATCGTCGCCGGCGTCGGCACGGGCGGGACCCTTACCGGCGGCTCGCGGTAGATCAAACAGGG
>JAJBSZ010000338.1 GCA_020861125.1 Planctomycetota bacterium
GTGGACTCGTAGGCGTGCTCGAAATACCCCTCGGCGATGCGGGCGGCAGCCAGCAGCTTGGTGCAGATATAACACGGCGCCAGGGTGGTGTACACCGCCGCCCCCTCCACCGCGATCCCGAGCCGCGCCGCCTGGGCCACGGCATTGGCCTCGGCATGAATAGACCGGCAGTAATTGTATTTTTCCCGGTCGCCCGCGCCCACGTGCCGGCTGTAGCAGAACGGCGTGCCGTCCTCGGTCAGGGTGCCGCGGCAATGGGGCGCGCCCGGCGGTGACCCGTTGTAGCCGGTGGCCAGGATATGCCGATCCTTCACCAGGATCGCGCCGGTGGGCCGCGAATTGCACGTGGAACGGGTGGAAATCAGCTTGGCGACCGCCATGAAATATTCATGCCAGTCCGGTCGGGTCATCATTGCCTCAGGTTCCGGAACTGCCAAAGCCCTTGAGGTTGCGGGCGGTATTGGCGTCGAAGTCGGCGCGGGAAATCCCGACCAGGCGGTGATCGGGGATCGGACGGAAGGCGATCTGGGCGATCTTCATGCCCTTGGCCAGCTCCAGCATACGCTGGCCGGCGTTGTGGAGGATTACCCCCACCTCATTGCGGTAGCCGGCGTCGATGGTGCCGGGGGTATTCAAGACGGTAATGCCTTCCTTCAGGGCATTGCCGGATCGCGGCCGCACCAAGGCCTCCCACCCGGGCTCCATCTGGAGAAAAATCCCGGTCCGGGCGAGACAGCGCTGGCCGGGAGCGAGGTAGATCTCCTCCTTCTCCGTCTCCAGGTCTTCCGGGACGGCATAGCTCCGGGCGAAGCAGTCGTAGCAGGCGTCGTCGGCGTGGGCCTTCACCGGCGCGTAGGCCGGGTCGTCGTTGTAGAGGGCGTAGGTTATCTGCATTGGTGCGTTGTTTTCCTTTCCACCGGCGCACAAATCGCTGCGCTCTTGTGCTCTGTGCGGAAGCCGCGCGGGCACATTCCTTATTGGGGCGCGATTCCCGGAGTTGGGGCCGACTTGGCGCCCGCGCGGCATTGATTAAGGATTTGGGGGCTGGTCGCGCCCCCAAACCCCGCGACCCACTAGCGTGGGGGCCCGAACCCTCACGGGGCTGCGCGGCGCGCGGGGCAGGGATACGCCGCACGCCGAGCCGTTCCGCTTTCCTTACTGAAGATCCGTGAATTCCTTTTCCAAATCGGCGAAATACACCGGGCACTGGGGCGTCAGATTGTCCCAAATCATCCGGGCGAGCCGACGGATCTTCGGGTGAGCGCCCCGCGCGAGCCGCAACTTCAAAATATGCCGCCACTCGCGAAAATTCGCCGTGACAAACAACGTGGCGGCAGTACACGTGGGCAGCACATCCCGCGCCACCTCCGGCCGCGTCCCGGCCGCCAACAACTCGCCATAGGCCGTTGCCGCCGCTTCCGTGGCCCGCTGCCAGACGGCAGAGTCATCCGCCGCCGCAAACAACGGCCGCACCACCGGCACCCCCGCCGTATAACGGATATACCGGGTGGACGATTGGGTAAAACTGGCCAGACGGTGACGGACCAGCTCGTGGGTGATGCCACGGTCGGTCACGATGCGCATGGTGGCGACGGCATGCTCGAAGATGGAATCATGCCGCCGCTCCCGCAACCCGCCGAGAAACGCCTCCCGGCGCGACCGGCAGCGGTCGCACTCGCCGTCGGCGCAGTCGCAGCGCATCTTATCCTCGGAGTCGTAACAGACCCGGGCAATGCGCTCCAGCATTTTTGCCGCGTCGGGGGTGCACTGCACCAGTTCGACGCTTTGTTCGACTTCCACAATGGCCATAGAGTGACCGGTGCCTTCCGGAATCAAGTCCCCACCAGGGGAGCGTCGGCGCTGAGATCGATGGCCTCCGACGGGCCGAGCTCGAGATAGTCCTGGGGGATGACTTCCGGCAGCCAGCGGATATCCAGGTACCCGCGGTGGACCTTGTTGAAGGCGTCGTCAATCATCGGCTCCAGGCCCTTGGACATGAGCTGGATATAAATAAGGTTCTGTTCGTTTTCCCGACGGAAGGTGGCCCGGGTATTGCCGGTGAAATTGAGAAATTCCGCCAGCATGGTGCGGCCAGCGTGGCCGAGGCCCTTGCACTGGTCGCAGCCCTTGGACTGGAAGAAGCGCATGCCCTCGGGTATACCGTGGTAGAGGATCGTATGCTGCTCGAATTCACCCGGCTCGTATGGTTCGCGGCAGTGCGGGCACAGCCGCCGCAACAGCCGCTGGGAGTTCACGGCCAGCATCTGTTCGATGAGGAGCGACTTGTCCAAACCGAAGCCGTACATACGCTCCACCGTCGCCACCGCCGAGGAGGTGTGGAGGGTGGAGAAGGTGAGGTGGCCGGAATAGGCCAGCTTCAGGGCTTCGTTGGCCGTCTCTTCATCCCGGATTTCGCCGATCAGAATCACGTCCGGATCCATACGCATAAAGCCGCGGGCGGCGGCGGCAAAATCCACCCCCTTGGACGGAATGGTCTCCACCTGGGTGACGTTGGGCAACTGGTATTCCACCGGGTCTTCCACCGTCAGCACCTTACAGGTGGGATCCTGGGCCACATGGGCCAGGGCCGAACAGAGCGTGGTGGTTTTACCCGAACCGGTGGGGCCGGTGACGAGAATAAGGCCGGAGGGATTGTTGACCGCCCGCTCGAAGCCGTCCAGAATCCGCTCGGGAAACCCGATCTGGGCCAGGGTGGGAATCTTCTTCTTGCCGGGCAGGAGACGGATGACCGCGGTCTCACCGTTGACCGTGGGCATGATCTGGACACGGAAATCGTACGGCATGCCGTCCGGGGTGATCTTCCGGAAGGATCCGCCCTGGGGCTGGCGGGTCTCGGCGATGTTCATGTTGCCTTCGATCTTCAGGACGTTCATGACGCCGCGCAAGGTTTCCTTGTCGATGCCGCTGTCGGGCACGCAGTGCAGGACGCCATCCACCCGCAGCCGGGTCTGGATGAATTCGTCGTAGTTCTCGATGTGGATGTCGGAGCAGCCGAGCTGGATCGCTTTGAGAATGAGCCGGTTGATCAGGTGCTCGTAGCGGGCGCGGATGTCGGCCTCGTCGTCGGTGAGCTGGCCTTCCACCTCCTCGCCGTCGGCCGCCTTTTTCACCGTCGCCAGGCGGTTGAGGTCGTTGAGATCCATCTCCTCGCCATACACCTTCTCGTAGATGACGGCGAAGCCGGTTTCGGTGACCACCGACAGCTCCATCCGGGCGCAGCCGTAGGAATGGGGCAGTTCGTTGGCCTTGACGAAGGGATTGGCGGTCAGGGCATAGAGCACGCGGTTTTTCACCGCATACGGCAGGATGAGGTTGAAGCGGACGTATTCCTTTTTCAACCGCTGTTTGAGGGTGGATTCCTTCATCAGCTGCAGACCTTCTTCGGCAGCGATGAAGGTCAGATCCGCCATGCCGGCCAGCGTCCGGAACAGGACGTCCTCGGCCACCATGTCCGATCGCACCATGTACCGGCCGAGTGGCATGCCGGCCGACTGGGCGGCGGCGATGGTTTCGTGCAGCTTGTCCTTGGGGAGCAGCCCTTCCCGCACCAGGATTTCGCCCAGCCGCACCCCCTGCCCCTCGCGCTGCTTGAGGGATTCGTAGGTCTTCTTGATCAGTTCGGCCATGTCCTCGGCGCGGACCGGCAGGTAGTGCAGTTCCTTGACGTCCAGCACGTCGGACAGGAATTTCACCGATTCCGGCGGCAGGGGTGCGGAGGTGGCGACCAGGGCCATGTCCTTGCTCTCGCGGTACAGCGGCAAGGCCATGTGTTTGTCGGCGAAATCCTTCTGCACCGACAGCGGCAACTGCGGGTCCACCGGATACTCGTCGATCATGACGTAGGATACGACGCCCAACGCCTTGGCCAACACCACGGCGACGTCGCCAGGCTTGGCATAACCGAGAAGAATGACGATCTTATACACCGGATCGCCGGGATCGATGCCCCGCCGGAAGTCGCCGACCTGACTGGCCAGGATCACCGCCTTCATCTGATCGGCAGTAATGAGCTCTTTTTCCAGCAACGCCTCGCTGATATCGGGAATCATACCGTCTCCAAAAACGCGCCCATTACCCTGCCGCCGCGCCGGACCGACACCCGCCGGACGACCCTTCCGCCACCGGCGGCGCTTCCGGCAGGTTGCCCGCTTCCCGGAGCATCTTCCGGGCCTGGGTCACGGTCACGTCGTCGGCCGAACTGCCGTGGATCATGCTGGCTACTTCCCGGACCCGGCTGCCGGGGTCGAGGACCGCCACCGACGCGGTGGTTCGGCCGGCCCGGACCTTCTTCTCGACCTTGAGGTGGCTATCGGCATAGGCGGCAATCTGCGGCAGGTGCGTAATAACGATAACCTGTCGCGACCGGGCCATATCCCGCAATTTTCGCCCCAATTCACTGCCGAGGCGACCGCCGACACCCGCGTCAATTTCGTCCAGGAACATCACGTCCGGCCGGTACACGGCAGACAGGGCCGCCTTCAGGGCCAGCATGGCCCGTGAAGCTTCGCCCCCGGAAGCGCCGCCGGCGATGGCCGAAGGCGCCTCCCCGGGATTGGGACTGAGGTAAAACATCACCTCTTCCAGACCCGACACGCCGGCCGTCAGGATGTCCCCAAGGGGCATTCCCGCCTGCCACACCGGCTCACAGGCCACGGTGAAGCCGGCCTGCTCCATGCCCAAGCCGGCCAGCTCGCGGTTGACGGCGCGGGCGAGTTTCTTGCCGGCCTCCCGCCGTTTGGCCCCCAGCGCCGCACCCGCCTCGGCCACGCCGGGCAGGGCCGCTTCCAGTTGGCGCCGGATCTCCTCCTCCCCCACGTCCCAGCCGGCCAGGTCCTCCCCCTCCTGCCACAGGCGCTCCCGCACCGCAGGCAGATCGGCTACACCACATTCCAGCCGTTTGGCCAGGGCTTTCAATTTTTCCGCCCGTTCGATCAGGGCGTCCAGGCGGCGCGGATCCGCTTCCATCCCCTCCGACAGGGCGGCCAGGGCCGCCATGGCGGCGGTGGCGCGGTCCAGCGCCTCCTCGAGAAGGCCACCGGCTTCGGCCAGCCGGGGCGAGACTTCCGCCATCCGCCCCAACGCCTTCCAGGCGCCGGCCAGGGCCTCCAGGGCCGAGGGTTCCCCGGAGTCAACCAGGGCGGCGGCCTCCGCTGCGGCCTGCACCACGGCGGTGGCGTTGGAACCCTCCCGGATGCGCGCCTCCAGATCGCCGTCGGCTTCGGGGTCGTAGGCGACGGCGTCAAGGGCCGCCAGTTCCTCCCGGATCCGTTCCCGCCGCAGCCGCACCAGTTCCCGTTCCTGACGGCCAGCCGACAGCCGTTTGGCGAGGGAGTCCGCTTCCCGGAAACGGGTCTGGTAGGTCGCGAGGACGGTGTGGAGACGGCCGTAGGCGTCCAGAAGCTCCCGCTGATGCGCCGGATCCGCCAGGCGCAGGTGCTCGTTCTGGGCGGCGAAATCCACGAGCGGCGCCAAATCCTGCCGGACCATTTGGGCGGTCACCGGTCGGCCGTTGACGCTGATCCCGCCGCCGTCCCGCCGCACCACCCGCTCGACCCGCACCACGCCCCCGGCGTCGGCCAGCCCGGCGCCGGTACCGGCGTCCAGGACAAATTCGGCCCGGATCACCGCCCCGTCGCAGCCGGAGCGGATGGTGTCCAGCCCGCCCCGGCCGCCCAACGCCAGGCTGAGCGCCCGGGCCACCAGGCTTTTGCCGGCGCCGGTTTCCCCCGAGACCGCATTGAGACCGGGGGAAAAGGTGAACACCGATTTTTTGAATAGGAGAAAATTCTCCAGCTCCAGCCTGCTCAACACGATCGAGTCCCCATGCCTACGGCCCGACTCGCGCGGCCGGTCGTAACGCAACGACCCATGCCGTCTCCTCCGCTCCAGCCGCCGAAGCCGGTGGAGAGACAAGAAACGGCCGGAGGTTTCCTTTACTTTGTCCGGACAGATCCTTACCATAGGCCCGGAAGGGATATTCTACCCTTCGCTGGAGTGCGCCGCAAGAGCCGACCGTGGGTGCGGGCGGAATTGCCGGCAACGGGGGAGGCGGACGCGGCATGGGAAGCTACCGAAAACTACGCGCTCGGCTGGATCGGGCCGGCATCCGGCCATCCACCCGCCGGGGGCAAAACTTTCTGCTCGACGCCAACCAGCTCCGGTTCATCGCGGAAACCGCCTGTCTTGACCACCGGGACGTTATTCTTGAGGTGGGGCCGGGCAGCGGTTTTCTCACCCGCCGCCTGGCGCTGTCCGGCGGTCTGGTTCTGGCGGTGGAGCTGGATCACGGCCTGCTGCCGCTGGCGGAAGAGGAAACCGCAGGTCTACCGAATGTTTTCTACCTGCGGGCGGATATCCTGGCCGGTAAAAACCATATTAATCCCGCGGTGACGGAACGGCTGGAAGAGCTTCTCGCCCTCAAGGCGAAAGCCCTGGCGGCGGAAAACGGCGACGGCCCGTACCTGAAATGCGTGTCCAATCTGCCCTATTCCGCCGGCACCCCGTTTGTCATGAATACGCTGTCTTCCCCCCTCCCCTGGACCAGCGGCGTGTACCTTCTCCAGCAGGAGGTGGCGGAACGGATGATCGCACCGCCCGGCGGAAAAAACTACGGGGCCCTCAGCATTTCCGTCGCCCTAGCGGCCACCGCCAGCATCGAGCGTACCGTGCCGCCGCGCTCCTTTTGGCCGCGGCCCAACGTCGAATCCGCGGTGATTCTCGTGCGCTACCGGCCGGAGGCGGAACGCACCGCCCTGCCCTGGACCGCCATCCGGGCGGTGTGCACCGCGGTGTTCGGTTCCCGCCGGAAAATTTTGAAAAACGCGCTCAAGGGCCTGTTCCCCGACGGCGACGCCGCGGCGACCCTGGCCCGCCTGGAAATCGACCCGGAAATTAGGGGAGAATGCCTCACCCCCATGGAATTCCTGCGCATCGCCACCAGCCTGCCCGGCCGCGAGGGGCCGCGGCCCCGGACTATATTATAAACATGCGGGAAGTGGTCGCCAAGGTAGCGAACAGAAGTACAAAGGAGGGAGGATCCATAAGAATACCGATAGTGGCGGTCCTTACGTTATCTGCCTGCCTTTTCATGGGTGGTTGTGGACCAAAAAAATATGATGTTGGTCCGTCACGCACGCGTGATGGTGAATCAGCCCAACAGAGGGCGATTGATGAAATGTGGAGGAGTTCTGAGTCTGGCCGTATCAGATGAATCGTTCGGCCGATGCCCCGCGGAAACGGTGGTAGCCGGACGGCCTACCCTTCGATTCCTTTCCACACCGCCCGCACATGGTCGTGGGCCTGTTTCCCCCCGTCCCGCCCCAGGCCCCCCGCCTCCTCGATGCAGAACCAGCCATCGAAGCCCTGGGTTTTCACCAGCGTGAAGCGGTCCGCCAGCGGCGT
>JAJBSZ010000282.1 GCA_020861125.1 Planctomycetota bacterium
TGGGCCGGATCCACCAACCCCAGATCGGCCTCCAGCCCGACGCGAAGCGCCCCCTTGCGGTGCGCCAGGGAGAAAACGTCGGCTGTGTCCCTGGCCAGCCGGGCCAATAGGGTCGGCGACAGGCCGCGGCGGACCACGCCCTGATCGTAGACCACCTGGAAGATGTGTTGGATACCGCTGATGCCGCCCCAGGCGCCGAGGACGCCGTGGGCCGCCTGGTCCTTTTCGTCGGCGCGGCAGGGAGAGTGGTCCGACCCGACGCTGGCGAGGGTGCCGTCCAGGAGGTATTCCCACAATCCGTCGCGGGCGGCCGGCTCGCGGAGCGGCGGTGCGCACTTGAAGATCGACCCGTCCCGGACCACGTCGTCCCGGCTGAACGCAAGGTAGTGGCCGCAGGTCTCGCCCGATACGCGGAGACCTTCCGCCCGGGCCCGGCGGATCAATTTCCGCTACCCGGGGGTGGCTCACGTGGCAAATATGCACCCGGGCGCCGGTGTCACGAGCCAGTTCGATGACGCCGGCGGTGGCAATGACCTCGGCGGAGAGAGGCCGCGAGTCCAGGAAGTCGCTCCAGTCGGCGGCCGCACCCTTGCGCGCCGCCACCGCCGCCTCGGCCGCCTTGATGATCGAATAGTCCTCGCAGTGGAAACCGCCCAGGCCGTCGAACTCACGGATGGTCAGGAGCGCCTCACGGGCTTGGCCCAGGGAGATCGAATCGTAGTCGGGCGACACCGGCCCGATGAAAGCCTTGAAGCCGACGACGCCGGCGCGGTCCAGTGCCGCCAGTTCCCCCAGGTTGCCGCTCACCAGACCGCCCCAGAAGGCGTAGTCGGTATGGCTGCGGCCGGCCAGCGCCGCCTCCTTGGCGGCGAAGATGGCCGGGGTGGTGAGGGCCGGCTCGTTCTGCAGCGGCATGTCGATGATGGTGGTGACCCCACCGATGGCAGCTGCGGCGGAGCCGTGGGGGAAATCCTCGCGCCAGGTAAATCCGGGGTCGTTGAGATGGGCATGGGAATCCAGGAGGCCGGGAAATACCAGTTTGCCGGCGGCGTCGACGGTCTCGCCAGCCTCCAGGCCGCTGCCGTCACCCACCAGAGCGATGCGGCCGTCCCGGATCAGGATGTCAGCCGGGAACACGGCATCGGCGGTGACCACCGTGCCGCCGGATACTTTCAGATCGTACATGGTTTCCTCCTTGACTGTGGCGGTCCCGGCGCACGGAACCGCGCGTTCTGGGGCAGCAGCGGAAAAGGAGGGCCGTCGTGTCCAGGCCGAGGCGGAGCGAGAGGATGCGGACAAATTCTGGTTCGGTACCCGGCAAACCGGCAACAACCGGGCGGAGACTGTCAGCCGGCGCGGCCGAAGAGCATGATCAGGCAGCCGGTCAATACGGCGCACAGGACCGATACGCCGAGGAGTTTCCGGATGATCACCCCCTCCTGCCCGACCACCCCGGCGGTGGTGGCGCCGAGCATTACCTTGGACGGCGAAATCATGCAGCCGAGGGCGCCGCCACTGGTCTGGGCCGCGAGAATCACCGCCACATCGAAGCCGGTGAGCGCGGCGGTGGCGCTCTGGAAGCCGCCGAACAGGATATTGGAACTGACATTCGACGACGACATGAACGCCCCCAGCACCCCCACCAGCGGCGACAGGCCGCCGTACCAGCTGCCGGTGAGATCGGCGGCGGACTGGGCCAGCACGTCCGTCTGGCCGGTGCCGCCCATGACCTTGCTCATGCCGATGAGGAGCACGACGGACAAGGACGCCGGTACCGCCTTCTTCCAGGTGGCGCCGAGGGCGGCCCGGAACCCGGCGGCGGCCAGGACACCCTGCCGCCGGTAATACCATGCCGCCAGCAAGGCCGACAGCAGCAGGAAGAAACCGGAGTGGATCAGCCAGGCGATGGGCGAATACAGGGCGGCGCCGTCACTGACATAGCCGAGGCCGGTCACGTGCCCGGAGAAGGGAAAACCGGTTACCAGCAAACCGCCCAGAAAGGATTTCAGCGGTCCAACCAACAGCACCACGAGGGAGATGACGGTGAGGGCATAATACGGCAGCATCGCCTGGTGCAGGCCGAGGGCGCTCGCAGCGGCGGCTTGGCCGTCCGCCGCCGGCTCCAGGATGGGACTGTCGTTTCCGTATCCGGCCACGGCGTAGCGGCGCAGTTTCGCGAGCAGGAGACAGGCTCCCAGAGCGAGGGTGGTGGGCACCACCGTGGCCAGGGACGGCAGGCCAGCCGCCAGCAGCAATTGGCCGCCGCCCATGATCAGGCCGAGAACCGCCACCGCGGGCAGCCCGTGCCGGACGCCGCGCCCGCCGCCAAAGAAGGCGCAGATGAACAGGCCGGCCAGGACATTCATGAAAAACAGGAAAATGCCGGACCACACCGCCGCCGCCAGCCACTGCTCCGGCGGCAGATCCACCTGCTGGACGAGGGCGTCCCAGGCCAGGGCCAGGGTGCCGAAGGTGTTGGCCCAGCCGTGGCCGAGGAGCGGAATCGCCACCGCCCAGAGCGGGCGGACGCCGATGGCGATGAGAAGCGGCGCGGTGACGGCGATGGGCACACCGAAGCCGGAAGGCCCCTGAAGAAAACTGGCAAAGCACCAGCCGAGGGCCAACACCTGCAGCAGCCGGTCGGGGATGAGGCGCGTCACCTCGCGGCGGATGGCCGGGAATGCTCCCGCCTGCAGGCTGATTTCATAAATGAGGATAGCCGGAAAGATGACGATGATGATGGAAACGCTGTTCCACACCCCCTTCAGGGTTTCACCGCCGATGTGCGCCGGGGAAGCCCGATAAAAAATCACCGCCACCACCGCGGCCACGGCGAAGCCGGCCACCGCCGCCCGCACCGCCGTCCATTTGAGGCCGATCAGCAATACCAACAGCGCCGCGATGGGCAGCATCGCCGTCGCCGTCAGCGTTAGGTCGGGAACCAGCATGCGTCTCCTTTGTCCTCCGTCGGGCTGTCCATGCGGCCGCGCGGCTGCACCGTGTCTAGGAATGGTACGCCGGCAGATATTTTTTGGCAAAGGCGGTGAGGGCCTCGGTCATGATCGCCATGGGTGGGGTGACGATACCGGCTCCCACCTGCCCCACCCCGGGCAGGCGGTGGGCGACGCCGGTGTTGATTACCGGCAGCACGCCGGTGGCTACCACCCGGCGGATGTCGATGGCCGAGGGGATGCCGGTGAAGTCCATGTTGGGGATGGGCATGTCCGGATTGTCGCCGACGCTGATCCGCCGCATGGATTCGGTGTACCGCACCGCGTCCGCGGCGCCGCCGGCACCGACGAAGCGCACCACCGCCGGGGCGGCGCCCATGGCGAAGCCGCCGATGCCGAAGCATTCGACGATGGCCGAGTCGCCCATGTCCGGATTGGCGTCGTCCTCGCTGAAACCGGGGAAGTAGAGGGCCTGCGGCTTCAGGCACGGCGCCTGGCACCACTCCCCTTCCAGCCCCGAGACGTTGATGCCGAAATTGACCCCGTTCCGGCTCATGGCGGTGATAACGGTGCTGTAGGGTATGTCCCGGAGCGGATCCATAATCGACTTGCAGGCGGCCATGGCCAGGTTGAGGAAAAACTGTTCGTTCTTGCCGGCGAGGAATTCCACCGCCTTGCGGCCGTCCGGGCTGCCGCCGAGGGCGGCTTGAAATGAGCCGGCGATGGCCTTGTGGAAATTCAGGCTGGCGGCGACATTCCGCTGGTGCATCTCGTCGCCCATGGCCAGGGACTGAGCCATAATGTTCTTCAGGTTGACGCCGCCGCAGTCCAGGAGCGCCTGGTCCAGAGCCGGAGCGAGGACGGTTTCAATCCACTTCAGGTTGGCGATTACCGTGTCGTCGTTGGCGCCGAAGCGCATGACCTTGCCGATACCTTCGTTGATGGTGCAGAAGGCCTGGTTGCCGAAGGGCTCGTTTTCCACCACAAACACCGGCATGGAGTAGGAGATCATCCCGGTCATCGGACCGACCGCGCCCTGGTGGTGGTTGGGCCCGTAGGTGATTTTGCCGGCGTCCATCAGGGCCTCGGCTTCGCTATCGGTGGCGGCCAGTCCTTCGTACTTGATGGCGCCGACAAAGGCGCCGCGCATCGGCCCGCACATGTCCCCCCAGGCAATGGGCGGCCCGGCGTGAAAAATGGTGGTTTTCGTCATACCCGGAATGACTTCGTGGGCCGGGCGCACCCGCTTCAGGATCGGCAGGCAGGCGCGGAGGCGGTCGAACGCCTCGCGGTTGGCCCGGTCGATCCGCGACTCGCCGTTCTCGTCCAGGCATTCCGTATCCAGCCGGAACAAAAGCTCCACCAGGGCGGTATCACCGCCCGCCGGGGGCGTCCAGTCGAGATGTACGAACGGCGTCCCGCTCTCGGCCAGCGCCTTGTCAAACACGTCCACACCCACTGCCGCTACCCGCAATCCGTTGTCAGCCATCGCTGTCTCCACGTGGTTTTATGCCGCTTCAGAAGGTCCTGGGGGTCCCGGCCACCGCTCGGGCAGCGTAGCGCGCCGCCGCCGCGTTGGAGCCCAGCACGGTAACGCCCGCCCGGGACAAGGCGTCCCATTCGGTTGAAAGGGACGGCACGTCCTTGTCCGTGCCGCACACCGACGCCACCACCACCGTTTCCCGGCTGCGGCCGTTGCTCTCGCGATCGGCCCGGGCCAGCGCTTCCACCGCCAGCCGCCCCTGCTCCGGATGGGACCCAAAGCCGATGACCATATCCATCAGCACCACCGACACCGACGGGTCGACGAGGGCGGCCACCAGGCGGTCCATCTTCAGATCCGGGGCCATCATCGGATGCGGGCGGCCGACGGTGAATTCGTCCTCGCCCAGGTCCCAGAACACATGGCCGGTGAAGGTATCCCGGCCGCCGATTTTCCGGTAGCCCGCCACCGTCAGGTTGCTGGCCTTGTCGCCCTGGAGGAGCGGGCCGCATATTTCCGCCGCCTCCTGGCAGAGGGTACCGCCGCCGAAGATGCCGCAGAGAAAACCGCCACGCGCCGGCCGGGGTTCCGCGTCCATTGCCTGAAGGCTGGCGCCGGGCTGGAAATGCCGGGCCGCCGCCACCGCCAGTTCGGTGAGATCCCGGGCCGTGGTCAATCCTGCCGCCGCTTCCGCCGTGTAGTCGTCAGCGCCAATATAATGAATGAACACGGGCATGCTCAGGCCGCGGCAGCGTTCGCGGATGGCGGCCCGGGTTTTCGGTCCCGGGGGTTTCCCCAGGAGGACCAGGGCCTTGGTCTCCGGATCCGCCGCCAGGCGATCGATGGCGGTGAAGGTGGTGATGCCACCGATGTCGTCCTTCAGATCACGTCCGCCGGTGCCGTAGGCCTGGCGGATACCCACCCCCATGCGATCCAGCAAGCAGATCACCTCCTGCAGGCCGGTGCCGGATGCGCCGACGACCCCCACCGGTCCGGGGGCGACGGCATTGGCAAAAGCCAGCGGCGTGCCGTCGATGATGGCTGTGCCGCAGTCGGGGCCCATCACCATGCGGCCTTTGGCGCGAGCCAGGCGCTTGAGGGCAAGTTCGTCGGCAAGGGAAATATTGTCGCTATACAACATGACGTCCATCCCCGCCGCCAGGGCCTCCGCCGCTTCATAACGGGCATAATCGCCGGCGACGGAAATGAGGGCCAGGTTCAGGCCTGGCATCGCCCGTGCCGCCTGCTCGAGGGTAGTGGGGACGGTTTCGCCGGCGGCCGCGGCCGGTTTCTCCGGCGCTTCATCCAACAGGCGCAGCACCAGCGCCACCGCCGCTTCCGCCGCATCGCCTTCTCCCTGTATGGCGATGGCCAGATCGTTGGCGCGGGCGGCCTCGATCTCCGGCGTCATCAGACCGGAAGCGGTGAACAGCTCCTTGTTCCGCTCCGTCGCCATCATGGCCGAAACCGCACCGACGCCGCTTTCCCGGGCGGCCTGGGCCGACAATTTCATCAAAAATATGGAATCGCGGTAGGTATTGGGCTTGATCACTGTCTGTAGAGCCATGGACATCCCCTTGTAACGCTGCTGGATGGCGGGTGGAAAGGATCGCTCGGTGTCGATGATCGTCTGCTCTTTATTGCAACTGGACTGCCAAGACCGCGCAGAAGGGACTGCGTTGCCGGAACGGTGCCTATCCGCCGGATATTCGGTAAATCCCATGGTATTTATGATCCGACAAAGTACTAATGCCCCTTATTCTTCAGGGCATCGGCACCCCATCGGGGCATCATTGCCATAGTGCCAAGCCGAAACCTATGGCGCGAGCGCCATAGGGAACGCGCTCCAAGTGGCGGTCGCCACCGAGTGGTTACGCGGGTTCTGGCCATCCGGGGGTGGGTTTCCAGTATTTCGGTATAGTGGTGCCCAAGGACATGGTGCTGTGGGCCCGAGCCCGCGTATCGGTCTGGCAGGGTGGTCAGTTGGGACCTGGAGCCGGCCGGGTGGGCCGTGCCTTTTCCCGGCCCTGGGCGGAGAGGAGAATAGCACCACTGGCGGTGGTGGATTCGTCATCCAGCCACGACCAGTCGATGCTTTTTAACCCGGTGTCGCGGGCGAGGATGCCGGCATCCCGCAAGCGGTGAAATACTCCGGCTTTGAGCCATTTTTGGTAACGGTCGTGGACGGTGGAACTGGGACACAGTCCGGTATCATTCAACGCATTCCACTGGCACTGATACCGAAGAACAAACAGGATGGATTCGAACACCAGGCGATCGTCCTTGGGTTTCCTGCCGCCGCCACGGGGGTGGGTATTTTGTCGTTCCGGAATAAACTTACGGATTTCCTCCCAAGTCTCGTCAGTGATGCTGGCCATTGCTACCCTCCGTTCTCCTACCCCGTCACCCGTTTACCTAAACTACTGTTCGTGCGATTCGGGCATCCACAGGCTCCACCGGAGCGTCGGGACAGCCGAACGGCACGGAATGGGTTCATGTACACGGGGGTTGACGGAAGGTAACCGGACGCCCGCCAGCCATACCGGCGTGCGCCCGCCGCCTTGGCGGTGGCATCGGAAAAGACGGGCATGGTTTCTCGTGGCAGACCCGCGACTAGGCATCAGGGCCTGACGGTACGTCCCGACGGCTCGTGAAAGATCACGAAACCGCCGCCCGCACCGCCAGGTTGTTGAAACCCGGGGGATCCGACCAGTACGCAATACCCCGGGCTCCTTTCAGCCTCTCGACCGAAAGGATACCGGATGCGACTCGTCCAGCCTTGGATGGTTGGGATGAGCCAAAGGGGGATCTTTGCGTTCACTGAGAAGTTTTGTGGAAGTTTCCGCTAGGCACTTTCCTCCGTTCTACCGTTCCGTGTATGTGTATGTGATTTATTATACTACAATAACACTAGATTCCGTGGACACGAGAGAAAATATAGTTTAAGTGGTTGATTG
>JAJBSZ010000057.1:0-1330 GCA_020861125.1 Planctomycetota bacterium
GTATGAACTTGGGGGGGCGCGGGAGACGGTGGCTCCGGCCCGTCTGGTGCCGGCCCGGGTGATCCGCCTCGGTCCCGACGGCAACCTCGACACCTACACCATCGACGTCGGCCGCCGCGACGGCGTTGGGCCGGGGCAGGCGGTGGTGGTGGGCCGGTCCCTGGTCGGCATGGTGGTGCGGAGCGAACTGGACGCTTCCTTGGTAATCGCCCTGTCCTCCACCGGCTGCTACCTCTCCGCCCGGTTGGGGGAACCGGAGGGCTCTGTCGGCCGGCCGCGTCTGTTGGGCGCCATCCGCGGCGGCGGCGACGGCACCGTCCTGGCGGTGGTGTTTTCGAGCGGCAGCGCCGCCAAGGAAGGTTGGCTGGCCATGACCAGCGGGTTGGAGAAAGGGATTCCCGAAGGGCTCTTTCTCGGTCAGATCAGCGGCGCCTTCGACGCCGGCCAGGAGGGCGGTACCCTGGAAGCGGAAGTTCGACCCTCGGTGGACCTGCCATCCCTCGACTTCGTGACCGTGGTTATCGGGGGCGACTGATGTTCGACCATGAGGTTCGCTGGTACGCCCTGGTTCCGGTGAGCATTCTCCTCGGCTTCGCCGTGATATTTCTGGAAACCGCCCGGGTCTGGGGCGCCTTGCCCATCCGGCCCGACCTGTTCTGGTGTTTGGCCTGCCTCACGGTTTTCCGCTCGCCGCCGCTGCCGTCACTCTTCGTCTTCGCCTGGTGCGGGTTCTGCCGGGGCATCCTCCTGGGAACCCGGCCGGGGGCGGATACCCTGGCCTATATCGTAACCGGCTGGCTGTATCTCCACTGGAAACCGTTCTCCCTCGGCCGCGGGTGGGCCGGCCAGGCCATCATGGCCGCCACCGCCGCCGCTGCCACCTCCCTCCTCCGACAGGCGCTTGCATACGGATTCCTGGCCCATACACTATGGGAAAGGGTACTGGTTGTCGCCGTGGGCGACGGGTTGCTGACCTGTCCGGCGTATCTCCTCATGGCCGGGGTGCTGGCCCTGCCGTCGTTCCGCACCTGGCGGGATGGCCGCGAATAGCTCCGCGCTGGACCGGTTGAACCCGGGCCGCCGCCGGCATCCCGGTTTTCCGAAAACGTCCGTGCCACGTCGAGGCACCATCCCTGCCGGGGACGGCCCCGAGCCGGGACGTAGCCTTTCCGACCGGCTGGCCCGGCGCGGCTGGCGGGTTCCAAGGTTCGGGTGGCCGCTTCACCTCGGCGACTGGCATTTCTGGAGCATCTGTCATCCTATGCTGAAAATCCGCATCTGGATTGTTTCCTTTTTCTTTTTCCTCTTCTTCGGCGGTGCGCTCCTGCGC
>JAJBSZ010000057.1:1340-7386 GCA_020861125.1 Planctomycetota bacterium
CGGATTTGCAGTTCAACCGTTCGAGTGAATACGCGGCCTACCTGCAGGGACGTATCTTTGACCTCGTCCAACGCGCCCCCCGCCGGGGCCGCATCATCGACGCCGACAACAACATCATCGCCGAAGACCAGCCGACCCAGGACCTGTGGGTCGTGCCCGCCCGCTACGAGCGCATCGACCGCCGCCGGGTGGTGGTGTCCAATCTGGTGCCCCTGTCGGCGGATCAGATGGTTTCTCTCGCCGCCAGCCGTGGAGACCGCCGGGAATTTGAATACCGGGTCGCCCTGGCCGCACTGGTGGACGCCAATCCGCTGGTGGCCGAACTGGCGCGGCGGCTGGATCGGACGCCGGAGGAGATCGCCCGGCGCCTCCTGGCCGCCATCACCGCCGGGCCCGCCGGTTCCACCATCGACCTCCTGGAAGCCCGGCCAGCCGTGGGCGACGTGGATTTTTCCCTGGCCATGGAGATCCGCTCCGCCATCGCCAACCCGTTCGACCAGGGGGTGTGGCGGCCGCTTCAGGTCCGCACCGGCGGCAAGCGCTTCTATCCAGCCGGGTCGCTCCTCGGCCACCTCACCGGAACCGTAGGCAAGCTCACAGCGGAGGAATACGCCCAACTACGGGGTAGCTGGAACGGCGACGAGGTGACGGCCGGCGAGGGTCAAATAGTGAAACAGGGCCGGGTATTCTTCTCTCTGCGGGACGGCGACGGACCGGACGGGACGGATGAGGAGCACATCCTCCGCCTCCGGACGGTCAAGCGATCGGGCCGGATGGTGCGGAGCACGTCCTACCTCGCCAACGACATCGTGGGCCGGGGCGGGCTGGAACAGCATTACAATCAGGCCCTGCGCGGCCGCCACCGGCAGCAGGTGCTGCGCCTGGTCCGGGACGCCCGCACCGGCCGGCGGCAGCAGCGGCCCCGGGACGGTCACGAGCGGGCCGTGGACGGATCCGACGTCCGGCTGAGCCTGCGGCTGGATACCCAGCGCCAGGCGACGGAGATCATGGAACGGCACATCGCCCGCATCGCCCGCCGGCCCGAGCTCCAGGCCTACGGCTGGACCCCGTCCGGCGTGGCGATCATCATGAATCCCCACAACGGCCGCATCCACGCCCTGGTGAGTCTGCCCACCTACGATCCCAACACCTTCAGCCGCGATTTTGACGATCTGGTACAAGACCCGGCCAACCCGCTGCTCGACCGCGCCCTGGCGGGCATCTATCCACCCGGCTCGGTGGTGAAGCCGCTGGTGGGACTGGCTGCCTTGTCGGAGGAAAAGGTCATGCCTGGCCAGCGGTTCCACTGCGACCGGGTGATGCTGCTGGCGGGCGCCCGCTTCACCTGCCTCGGCCGCCACGGCGACGTGGATCTGGTGCCGGCGCTGATGCATTCGTGCAATACCTATTTCTACCACGCCGGCGAGGCTTTGGGCAGCCGGAGTCTCTACGAATGGTACACCCGGGCCGGCCTTGGTCACCGCACCGGTATCGACGTGGCGGGGGAGGTCAACGGCATCATTCCCCGCACCGCCTACACCCGCCAGGGCTGGGCCACCGGCAACACCTACCACATGGCCATCGGCCAGGGCATCGCGGTTACCCCGCTCCAGGTGGCGGTGTTGTTTTCCCTGCTGGCCAACGCCGAAGGGGGGGTGGGCAAAGTGGTGCGTCCCCATCTCCTGATCCCGCCGACCCATGTCCCGAACGGTCCCATCGAGGAAGAATTGGCCCGGGAGGCCCTGCTCCTCGACCAACCGGTGGCGGAGCTGATGGTGGATCGGGAGGCGCTGGCGACGGTGCGGCAGGGCTTGTGGGAGGTGGTACAGGGCAATCCCGAAACCATGAGCCACGGCACCGGCATGGGGGCCAGCTTTCCCGCCCCCGGCGGCGGCTGGCTGATGGAGGTGGCGGGCAAGACCGGTACCGCCGAATGGAGCCGGGTGGTGGACGGTCGGGTCCGCAAACAGCCGGACCACGTCTGGTTCGCCGCCTACGCCCCGTTTGACCGGCCGGAGGTGGTGGTGGTGGTCCTGCTGCCGGAGGCGGGCGGCGGCGGCGGCACCCTGTGCGCCCCCATCGCCAAGGATCTCCTCCGCCTGTGGTTCAACCTGCCGGAACGGCCGGAGCGGATCGCCGAGGAGGGCGCCCTTGGGTAGGATCGATCCCTGGCGGCTGGACTGGGTGTACCTCCTGGTGGCTTTGGCGATCATCGGGCTGGGGTTGCCGTTTCTCCGCTCGTCGGCCAGCGACGCTGATTTCACCCGGCAACTGGTATGGCTTAGCGTGGGTCTTGCGGCGTTGATCTTTTTCGCGCTGATGGATTACCATCTCTGGATCCGGTGGGCCTACGTCGCCTACAGCGGATCGTGTCTCCTCCTGGTGGTGGTGCTCTTCGCCCCCGCCATCAACAATGCCCACCGCTACCTCCGCCTCGGCCCCATCGGTATGCAGCCGTCGGAATTGTTCAAGCTGGCCCTGATCCTCGCGCTGGCCCGGCATATGGGAAAGCGGGAAAACCAGCACATGCTGCACGGGCTGATCATTCCCTTTGTCCTCACCCTGACGCCGATGTTTCTCATCCTGCGCCAGCCGGATCTCGGCACCGCCCTGACCATTCCGCCCATCCTCTTCGCCATGCTCTGGGTTTCGGGCGCCCGGGTGGCGCATCTGGCGACGGCGGTGGGCCTGGGACTCGGCTCCATCTGGCCCATGTGGCACTATGGCATGCGGCCGTACCAGAAAGCGCGGGTCATGGCGTTTCTCGACCCGGAGCGTTACGAATCCACCGTGGGGTATCAGTTGCAGATGAGCCTGACCGCCATCGGCTCCGGCGGCGTGTTCGGCATGGGCCTCGGCAACGGCACCATCACCGAGCTGGATCTGTTGCCGGAAAGCCACAATGATTTCATCTTCGGCGTCATCGCCGAAGAGGGCGGTTTCGCCGCGTCGGGGAGTCTTATCCTTCTCTACCTGCTGCTCACCCTGATCGGCCTGCACGTGGCCTATACCGCCGCCGACCGGTTCGGCCGGCTGGTGGCGGCCGGGGTGACGGTGATCATCGGCTGGCAGGCGGGGTTCAACATCTTTGTCATCACCGGGCTGCTGCCCACCACCGGCGTCACCCTGCCGCTGGTGAGCTACGGCGGTTCCTCCATGGTGGTGACCTGCGCCATGATCGGGCTGGTCCTGAATGTCAGCCAGACCAAACCCGGATTGGACAAACTGGAAAACCCGGATCGCATCTGACCCGCCGGTAAAAGACGCCGCGCCGGATAACCCGAGGAACCGTCATGCGGAAGAATTGGAAGCGCCGTTTGGGCCGGATGGCGCTGCTTCTCGGGATCGCCTGGACGGCCATGAGCCTTCTGGCCGCCTTCTTCTATCCCCGTCTCCTGTACCATCCGGAAACCGGCCCGCCTGACATCACCCCGGCGACCCTGGGCAAGGAGTTTGGGACGATCCGCCTCACCGCCGCCGACGGCGTTCGGCTGCAGGGCTGGTTCGTACCCGGCCGACCCTGCGAGAATGCCATCCACCGCCAGACACTTCTGGTGTTCCACGGCAACGCCGGCAACCTGGGGACGGCCACCTTCCGGCTGGCCGGCTACAGCGACCAGGGGTTTGACAGCTTCATGGTGGATTACCGCGGCTTCGGGGAAAGCGACGGCGCGCCCACCGAGGCGGGACTGCTCCTGGACGCCGAGGCGGCCTGGCGGTACCTGACGGTGGAGCGGGGAGTGCCGCCGGAAAATATCATCATTTTCGGCTACTCCCTGGGCGGAGCGGTGGCCGCCGCCCTGGCCGCCAGCCACCCCGAGGCCGCCGGGTTGATCCTGGAATCCACCTTCACCTGCCTGGCCGATGTCGCCCGCGATTTTTTCCCGTTCCTCCCTTGCCGCCTCATCGTGGGCAAGGCCTGGAATACCCGCGACCGGCTGCGGCGCGTCCGCCTGCCGCTCCTGGTCATCCACGGCCGGCAGGATCAACTTGTGGCATATAAATACGGTTGCGAACTGTATAAAAATTACGGCGGGAGAAAAACTTTTTTGCGGATTGCGGATGATCACAATATTGGTTTCCTGTTGTCGGGCGACAGCTATTTTGGGGGGATAGCGGCCTTTGCGGCCTCTCTGAGAGCGGACGGTACACGGTGACCGAAAACTCTGACGGTGGTGGGTTTGCGTATTTCGCAGAATTCGGCCTCAGCGGACCGGAAAACCACGTACACTGCCGGTAGGTATCCGAAATCGCGTACCCGTTTGGCCGCTACTATCTCTCATAACGAAAGGTGACTGTCATGCCCATGATGCCCGATCCCTTTACCTTTGCTCTTGGCGAGCGGAAGCTGGATAAGTACGGCTTGATCCAGGCCATCCGCACCGATATCGTCGGCGAACTCGAGGCCATCTTCCTCTATGACGCCCACGCCAACGCTTCCGACGACCCGGTGGTGAAGACGGTGCTTGCCGACATCCGGGACGAGGAACGCGAACACATCGGCGAACTCTATGCCCTGCTGAAATACCTCGACCCCAAGGAGGCGGAACACATCGCCGAAGGCGAGGGCGAGGTCAAGGAAATGATGCAGAAACTGGGCATCGTTCCCCCCGCCAACATCATCGATCAGGCGGGGACCATCGGCAGCCTCAAAGACTGACCGCGGTCCCTCGACAAAGGAGAAACCCATGCGCTACCTCATGCGTGACGGAGCGCCGCTAGGCGATAACCAGTGGCAGATGCTAGACGGTGCCGTGGTCCAGGAGGCGACAAAAAATCTGGTCGGCCGCCGCTTCCTCTCCCTGCGCCCGGTGGGCGCCCGGACCCAAACCGTACCTCTGGATCGCCTGGCGGGCAGCACCGCCGCCACAGCCGATATCTGGGGGCGGGACGGCGCCAGCCCCATCGCTGTCACCAGCCGCCGCAACCTGGAATTGGCCACCGTCTACTCTGATTTCACCATATCCTGGCGGGACCTCGAAGACGAGCAGGGGGCCGGCGTCCAGGCCGCCCGGGACGCGGCCGTGTTCTGCGCCCGGCGTGAGGACGATCTCGTTTTTTACGGCGACGCCGCCTTGGGCATCGAAGGTATCTTCACCGCCCAAGGGGTCACCCGGCAGGCGATAAGCGACTGGAATGCCGGGGAAAGTCCGGTCCTCGACCTTTCCAAGGCGATCGAAACCCTCGTGGATCAGGGCAATTCCGGCGAGCGGGCGCTGGTGATATCCACCGATCTCTACGCCAAACTCCACCGTATCCAGCCTGGCACCGGCATCATGGAAGTGGACCGGGTGCGAAGCCTGGTGGGCAAGCTCTACCGCTCCGCCCGGATCCAGAAAAATTCCGCCGCCCTCGTGTATTGCGATCCGCAAAATCTTGACCTGGTGGTGGGACAGGATATGATCACCGCTTATATGGGCAACGAAAAACTGGACCACGTGTTCCGGGTGATGGAAACGGTCGTGCCGCGCATCAAGCGGCCGGAAGCCATAGCGGTTTTGAGCTGACCGTAGCCGTCGTCGCCGATATTCCTTGAGAGCCGCCCGTTCCGGGGGGCTCTTTTTCGGTGGGACCGGTTGAGCCCGAAAGGGGGAGGGAAGCGCATGTTATGGAATAGCGCCCTGGAAACGGGGATTCAAAAGGTGGACGACCAGCACAAGGAGCTGTTCCGGCAGATCGACATTCTGCTGGACAACAAAAACAAGGAACGCATCGCCAAGACCCTCGATTTTCTTGGGAAATACGTGGTTTTGCATTTTTCCACGGAGGAAACCATGCAGGCGGCCTCGGAATTTCCCCAGGCAGCCGAACACAAGGAGTTGCATCGAAAATTCGTCGCTACCTTCAAGGAGCTGCGGCAGGAATACGACGCCACCGGGTATAATTTGGTGATCCTCATGAAGGTGAACAATGCCGTAATCACCTGGTTGCGGGAACATATCATGGGTGCGGACAAAGAATTCGCCGACTATTACAAAGGGCGACGGAGATTCCATTCTTGAATATTAGGCGAAGAATCATCCGTAGTTTATAAACGGCATGGTGC
>JAJBSZ010000124.1 GCA_020861125.1 Planctomycetota bacterium
GGAGAAAGAGGTACCGGGCGATCACCGGAAAATAAAAGGTGTCGAAATTGAAAAACCCCTTGAGACCACGGGACCGGATCTCGCCCAGATCCCGGTTGGCGTCGCCAAGAAGATTCCGCGCCGCTTCCTTGGCCGCTTCGGCCGAAGCGACCGACTCACCTGTTTCCGGATTGTTCTCGCTCTCGCTCATGTTCCCCCTCCCCTGACAGTCCAAGAAAATACGTCACGCCACAACGGCTATTCGTCCTCCGCCCCGGTCAATTGGTGGTTGCTCCGCTCCAGCTTGATGTTCAGGCCGATACCGCGGATTTCGTTGCACAGCACGTCGAAGGATACGGGCATGCCCGGTTCCACCGTGCTTTCGCCCTTGACCATGGCTTCGTAGATCTTGGTCCGGCCGTCGACGTCGTCCGACTTCACCGTCAGGAGTTCCTGGAGGATGTTGGCCGCGCCGTAGGCTTCCAGCGCCCAGACTTCCATTTCACCGAAGCGCTGGCCGCCGTTCCTGGCCTTGCCGCCCAGCGGCTGCTGGGTGATCAGGCTGTAGGGACCGGTGGCGCGGGCGTGGATCTTCTCCGCCACCAGGTGGTGCAGCTTGATCATATACATGTTGCCCACCGTCACCTTTTCGTGGAACGGCTCGCCGGTGCGGCCGTCGTAGAGGACGGCCTTGCCGTCATCGGGCAGACCGGCCTCGCGCAGGGCCTGGTTGATCTCCTCCTCGGTCGCCCCGTCGAACACCGGGGTTACGGCCCGGAAGCCGAGTTTGGAACCGGCCCAGCCGAGGTGGGTCTCCAGGATCTGGCCGACGTTCATCCGCGACGGCACGCCCAGGGGATTCAGAATCATTTCCACCGGCGAGCCGTCATCCAGGAAAGGCATGTCCTCTTCCGGCAGGATGCGGGCGACCACGCCCTTGTTGCCGTGGCGGCCGGCCATCTTGTCGCCGAGGGAAAGCTTGCGCTTAACCGCGACGTAGACCTTGACCAACTCGAGGACGCCGGGACGCAGTTCGTCGCCGCGCCGCAGCCGGCCGACTTCCACCTCGCAGCGCGTTTCCAGGAAGCGGATGCGGCGATCGTGCTCGAGACAGATGGACTTGACCCGTTCGCGCAGGGCCGGCGGTGTTTCGAGGTCACCGAACTGGCACTGCTCCTGCAGCTCCATCATGCGTTCATAATCGGCCTGCCGCGGAATTTTCAGGACCTTGCCGGTCTTCTTGTTTACGGGCGAACCGCCCAGGGCCTCGGTCAGGCGCTGGAATTTAAGGTTGATCTCTTCGACGATCTTTTCCCGGGTGGTGGTTTCCAGCCGCTTGATGGCGTTTTTCACCGCCGCTTCCTGCCCGAGTTTGTTCTCGGCGCGGCGGGCCCGGGCGCCGATGGACTCTTCGCCCAGAGCGGCGGCCGGCACGGTGGTTTCCACATCGCCGCCCATTTCTCCTAGCGCTTCCAGCGCCCGGTCCAGACCGGCTTCGGGATCCACGTCCGAGGACATGGCGCCGACGCCGCGGCGGGAGAAGCGTTTGACGTTGATCACATAGCCCTCGGTGCCGGGCGGAACGATGAGGGAATCGTTTTTCACATCCTCGCCGGCCCGACCGAAGATGGCCCGGAGCAGTTTTTCCTCGGAGGAAAATTCCGACTTCGCTTTGGGAGCGATTTTGCCCACCAGGATGTCCCCCGGCTCCACCTTGGTACCGATGCGGATCAGACCAGTTTCATCCAGGTTAGCCAAAGCCGCTTCCGAGACGCCCGGGATATCGCGGGTGATCTCCTCGGCACCAACCTTGGTTTCGCGGATCTCGCAGGAGAATTCCTCGATGTGCACCGAGGTATAGGCGTCCTCGCGGATCAGTTTTTCCGACACCAGGATCGCGTCCTCGAAGTTGCAGCCTTCGAAGGAAAGGAACGCGACGTTGACGTTTTTCCCCAGCGCCAGCTCACCGCCCTTGGTGGCGGCGCCCTCGGTCAGCGGATCGCCTTTTTTCACGAAATCGCCGGTGCGCACCAGCGGCGTCTGGTTCAGGGTGGTACCGTCGTTTAGCCCCTTGTACTTGTGGAGGCGGTAGACGCGTTTCCCGGAGGTGAGCTCCTTGGAAGACACCACGATGCGGAGGGAATCCGCATACAACACCTGGCCGTCTTCCCGGGCCCGGGCCACCATGCCGGAGTGGCGCACCACGTCCCGCTCCATGCCCGTGCCCACCAGCGGGATGTCCGGCCGCACCAGCGGCACCGCCTGACGCTGCATGTTCGAGCCCATCAGCGCCCGGTTGGCGTCGTCGTGCTCCAGGAACGGGATCAGCGACGCGGAGATGCCCACCAGTTGCTTGGGACTGACGTCCACCAGGGTGATCTGGTCGGCGTTGCAGTGCATAAAATCTTCATTGTGACGGCAGATAGGCCGGTCGACCAGAATCCTGCCCTTTTCGTCCACCTCGATGTCGGCCTGAGCGATGTAGTGGCTGTCCTCCTCGTCGGCCCGCAGCCAGACGATATCGCCGGTGATCACCCGGTCCTTGACCACATAATACGGCGTAATGAGAAAACCGAGGTCGTTCACCGCCGCGTAGTTCGCCAGGGACACGATCAGACCGATGTTGGTACCTTCCGGCGTTTCCACCGGACAGATGCGGCCGTAGTGCGAGGTATGCACGTCGCGCACTTCGAAGCCGGCGCGTTTCCGGTTGAGCCCACCGGGACCCAGCGCCGACAACCGGCGCTCGTGCACCAGCTGCGACAGCGGGTTGGACTGGTCCACCACCTGCGACAGTTCGCCCCGGGCGAAGAAGTATTCGATGGCCGCGGATACCGTCACCGCGTTCAGCAGTTGGTGCGGGCGGATGAGGTTCTGCAGGGCCATGCCGGGGATCAGGCCGTATTTTTCCTGATAGGCGCGGTAGAGGCCGCCGTCGATGCCGTCGCCCTTTTTCAGGTTCAGGGTCAAGGCGCTGAAGGTGCCGATGCCGTGCTTGCGCTGGGCCGCTTGGTAGTCCTCGTCGGAGATGATGTCGCCTTCAATCAGGTCGGTTTCCATGGGATCGACGATGAGCCAGCTCTTGCTGGGCATCTCCTCGAATTCGGCCTTGGATTCCTCCTGACGCAGGGTCAGGGCTTCCGCTTCGGTCACCACCTTGCCCACCGGAATGCGGAACTGCGGATCCGGCTTGGTGGCAACCATCAATTTCAGCGGCCGCTTCTTCGCCTCGAAGGCGGAAGCGCCCCACTTCTTGGCGGCCGCCTTGTAGTCGGTCTCGCTGAGAACGGCGCCCTTTTCTAAATCGGTGGTGCCCGGCGCGATCACATCGTAGCCGAACACATCGCCCAGAGTTGCCTGCTCGTTGCCGGCCGCCTTAATCACCATCTGCTCCCGCGTGCTCCGCCGGAGTTTCCCCATGGCGGACCGGAGCTCGGACATCACCAGATCCTTGATGGTGCGGATGCGGCGGTTTTCCAGATGGTCGATATCGTCGATATTGCCTTCATCCGCCCGCAGCTTCAGGAGGTAATGGCAGATGTTCAGGAAATCCATTCCGGACATGGTCATCCGGGTGTCGCCCTGGATGTTGAACTTGCGGTTCAGGCGGAAGCGGCCGATCTCTCCGAAGCTGTAGCGCTTCTCGTCGAAAAAGCGTTCGAAAAACAGCTCCTGGGCCTTGTCGCGGGAAGCGGGGGTGCCCGGCCGCAGCCGCTTGTAAATTTCCAACAGCGCCCAGATGTACTGGGCCCGATCCAAACCGCCCGACCAAGCGGTGCGCCAGGCCACGCGGTTGAAGATGTTTTCTTCCAGCTTCTTGGCGTCGCCGCCTTCGGACAACTCGTCCCGCTGGGCGAGATCCGCCGCCAGACCGGACGCTACGTTCTGCTCGATCTGGTCCAGCGTCTCGCGATCCCCTTCCACCTCTTCGATGAAAAAGGCGCCGACGCTGCGCGGCTTCGACTCGCGGCCGTCGCGGGCGGACACCATGGCGTCACGCACCGCCCGGGCCACCACCTCCGGCGTGGCGTCGCCGCCGGTGAGGAGGGATTTCAGCCGTTTGTTGGCGTCGGAGGCGCGGAGGATGTCGCGGATGACGTTGTTGCCCCATTCCTCCACCCGTTCCCGATCGTCCGTGAGGGTGTTGGCGATGAGTTCGTCCTCGAGGCCTTCGAACTGGCCGTTTTCGTCGACGCCGCCGATGACCTCCAGGCTTTCCACCCCGGCTTCGCGGAGTTTGGAAAACACGGTGGGCTTTTCGGCGCCCTTGCTGCCGTCGTCGATGCGCCGCTCCAGCATGGTGCGGGTCAGCCGGGCGCAGGACGGGACGATCACCTGACAGTTGGCGTAATCCACCACCCGCGAGACGCACAGCGGCAGCGGCTTGTTTTCCCGCTCCATGCGATCGAGGTCGTCCAGGGTGGCTTCGGTGATCGGGTACTCCACCACCGGATGGAAGGCGCGGAGAATATCGTCGTCCGAATCCAGCAGCGGCGACCACTGCTCGATGCGCCGCCCTTCGCCGCCGGACGTCGCCTTGCCGATGTCATACACCACCGGCAGGTTGGTTTCCGGATCCATTTCCACCGCCAGCGCCCGCAGGAAGGTGGTGGCGGCGATCTTGCCGGAACGGTCGATGCGGATGGTGAGCTGATCCTTCGACGTCACTTCCACCTGGATCCAGGAACTGCGTTCCGGGATGATGCGGCAGGAATGCAGGCGCTTGCCGGAGGAATGGACCTCGGAGGAAAAGTCGCAGCCCGGGCTCCGCTGCAATTGGGTAACGATCACCCGCTCGGCACCGTTCACCACGAACTCGCCGCCGCCGATCATCAGGGGAATTTCACCCAGATACACCCACTCTTCCACCGCCACCTTGCCGCTCAGGCGCACCTTGATCTTCAGGGGGCCGGCGTAGGTAAGACGGAGCGCGCGGCACTCGTCCGGGGTGTGCCTGGGTTCGCCAATCTGGTATTCAAGATAATCGAGGCTGACCGATCCATCGTAGGATTCGATCGGGAACACCTCGCGGAAAACCGCTTCGAGACCATCGTTCTTCCGCTCCTGCGGCGGCGTGTCCATCTGCAGGAAATCGGCATAGAAACGACGCTGCGTTTCCATGAGGTCCGGCAGCGGCAGGGTCTTGAAGGCTTTTCCGTAATAGCGAATTTCCTGGCTCATGTGAGTCCTCGCGCTGGCTGATGTGGGTGGAACGGGCTTTCCGCGCCGGTTTCGGCTCTGGAGACGGAACTGGCGCGGAAATCCGGATGACGCACCGCGGTTTCGGAAACCGCAGACGGCGTCCGCCCGCGAAATACTCGCCGACGGACGCCGATGCTGAAAAACCCGGTGCCGGTTACTTCAATTCGACTTCGCCGCCGGCTTCCTCGAGCTGCTGCTTGAGTTTGTCGGCTTCTTCCTTGGCCACCTTTTCCTTGACCGGGCTCGGGGCCTTTTCCACCAACTCCTTGGCTTCCTTGAGGCCGAGGCCGGTGATTTCCCGCACCGCCTTGATCACGGAAATCTTCTTGGTGGAATCCGGAACCGCCTTGAGAATGACGTCCTGGACGGACGGGGCGGCTTCACCGCCGGCGTCGGCGGCGGCGGGGGCGGCCATCATCACGGCACCGCCGGAGGCGGGCTCAATGCCATGCACTTCCTTGAGATAGTCCGACAATTCCTTGGCTTCCAAAAGGGTGAGACCGACGATCTTGTCGCCGAGGGCCTTGAGATCCGCGTTCCATTCACGATTTTCCGACATTGCACCTTCTCCTCAGAATAACCAAATACCACTGTAAATAAAGTAAACTCACGCCGTTGCGGTCGGGAAAACGCTACGCTGCGTTTTCCCCTTCCGCGATCTTTTCGATCTGGCTGGCCACCAACCCGCCGCCGGCGAGCAATTGCGCCGACAAGGCGCCGCCCATGGCCAGAACCTGGCCGGAGATGATGGACTTAAGCTCATCCTTGGTGGGACTCTTGGAGAGCTCGATCACCTTGGCGGTATCGAGGATGGACTTTTCAACCAGAGCGCCGTGCAAAACCAGCTCGGCGTGTTGCTTGCGGAAATCGACAAGAAAGCGGGCGGTGGATACGGGATCCTCGCCCCAGACGAATGCTGTCTGTTCCTTGCAGATTTCCTTCACTTCGCCGTGACCCAATTCCTTCATGGCTATATTGGCGAGACGGTTTCGGACGAACAGCATGGAACAGCCCATGTCCTGCAGCTTGGTGCGCAGTTCGTCGATCCCCGCCACGTTCATCTTGGGATAGCCGATGCTGATAACGAAATCGACATCCTTGAACGCCCGCCGGTATTGCTCGACCTGAAGAAGATTTACCTTGTTAGGCATTTCACCACTCCCGAATATAAAACCTCACTGTCCCGGTCGCCCTCAGCTGGCAGCGACGGGTTCGGTTTGGAACGAGATCCGGTAACCCGGGCCCATGGTAGAGGAAACGAATATGCCGGTGATGTATTCGCCCTTCACCGCCTGGGGACGGATCGACTTGATGTGCTGGACGGCCGCCTGGATATTGTCCACCAGCTTGGCGGCGTCGAAGGACACCTTGCCGACGACCATGTGGACGTTGCCTTCCTTGTCGTTGCGGAATTCGATTTTACCGGCCGCAAACTCCGCCACCGCCTCCGGCACCTTGTCGGTTACCGTACCGGATTTGGGACTTGGCATCAAACCCTTGGGACCGAGCACCTTACCCAGCTTAGACAGGAACCGCATCATGGACGGATGCGCCACGGCGACGTCAAACTCCATCCAGCCGCCGGCGATCCGGTCCACCAGCTCCTGGCCGCCCGCCTCGATCGCCCCCGCCGCCTTGGCGGCTTCGGCCATCTCACCGTCGGCAAAGGCCACGACCCGCATCGACTTGCCGATGCCGTGGGGAAGGGAAAGGCTGCCGCGCACCAGTTGGTCGGCCTGTTTGGCGTCGATATTCAGCTTGATTGCCAAATCCACCGTTTCGTCGAACTTGGCCGACGCCTTGTCCTTGACCTGGGCCACCGCGTCGGCCACCGCCAGCGGCTTGTTCCGGTCATGGTTTTCCGCAGCCTTGCGGAACCGTTTGCTGTGTTTCCGAGCCATTGTTCTCTCCTGGCGGTCCGCGTCTGCGATCCGGATCATCTCCCGGATGGACTGCCAGCGGTCATTCGGCTCCGGGATTACCCAAAAATCCCTTCGCCTGCCGCCGTCGGACGCCTGATGTGTACCGTGTTCGGCAGCCATCGGGAACTTCCCGCCGGCCACCGGCGTCGCCGCCCGTGCCGCTTAGTCGGCGATTTCAATGCCCATGCTGCGGGCGGTACCGGCGATAATCCGCTTG
>JAJBSZ010000385.1 GCA_020861125.1 Planctomycetota bacterium
GTGCGCCAGTCACCGCCGTGAAAGGCGAGACGGAACCGGCGGCGGGCGCTGTCTTCCGCCCCCTCGCCCCGCCAGTCACGGCCGCGGGTCTCGGCCATGGCCGCCCGGGCCAGCGGCAGGAAGCGGCCGTCGCGGATGGCATGGCGGATGGCGATTTCGCCGAATTCCGGCCGGGCACGCCACAGCCGGACTTTTTGGCCACGGTTGTCCACCGTCGTATCCGCCGTAAAACCAGCCTTTGCCAGACGGGCCAGACGGGTGGTCACATTCTGGGGCGAAAAGGCGCGCATGGGGGATTCACGGCAACCGGCGCCATTGAGGCACGAGGAAACCACCGCCGCCGCCGCCGGTTCGTAGAGGGCGGAAAGGGCCTGGAGCACGGTCTGATCGGCGACCGTGAGGCCGTTATATTTATCGATGGCTGCCGCCGTGCCGCCTTTTGCCATACCTTCCGTTCCGTTTTATTGTGCCACGGCCCAGCAGAACGCCAGGCCAAATCCGCAAGTATACGGATTGGACCCCCACCGGGTCGAGAGTTTTTCGGTAAAGGTGGGCGGAGAATATTCCGGAGCTCCTTCGATCCATACTGTCAAAACGCCGACCGGTGGAACACATCCATGAAGGATGATCCATTCCCAGTGGCCGTAGTGCCGCGTTGGATCTGGAGATCACGTGTGGCCGGTGCGCGGAGGAGGCTTTCCGTCGGGACGGCTAAGACTTCAGGGAGTGGATGGACATAAGAAAAGTCCGCCACGGCCATAGCCGCTGGCGGACTTGGATTGATAAATTGGTTGCCCCCCAGGGATTCGAACCCCGACCTACAGATTCAGAGTCTGCTGTCCTACCATTAGACAAGGGGGCAGTGGAAAGTGAAACCTTATGAAAACGGCGGGCCCGTGTCAAGGAAATTCAGCCAGCGGACACCACGGCTTGACGGTGACGCTCACCCGGTCGTTGCCATACTCTCTCGCCGCAACTCCGATTTCCTTCGGGTTATCTCGCCCGTTCAAACCGCTCCTCGACCGTCTCCCAATTGACAAGATGGTAATACTGGTGGACATAGGCCTTTTTATCATTCCGGTACTTGAGGTAATAGGCGTGCTCCCACATGTCCACCGGCAGCAGGAGATTGGGGTTTCCCTGCATGAGCGGATTGTCCTGGTTGGCGGATATGGTCACCGCCAATTTGCCGTTTTCCAGGATCAGCCACGCCCAGCCGGAACCAAACAACTCGGCGGTGGCGGCGGCGAAAAGTTTGTCCAGAAGGGCGTCCAGGCTGCCGAAGTCGGCTTGGATCTGTTTCTCCAATGCCGGCGACGGCGGCTTGCCGCCGGGGCACATGCCGGCGAAATACAGGTTGTGGTTGTAGTATCCGCCGCCGTTGTTGCGGAGGCCCTTCTGCAATTCAGGCGGCGCCTGGTCCAGATGCATCAGGATTTCTTCGGCGCTTTTACCGGCGAAGGCCGGCACTTTTTTCACCAATTCGTTAAAATTGTCCGTGTAGGCTTTATGGTGCTTTTCGTAATGGGTTTCCACCGTGGCCGCATCAAGATACGGTTCCAGGTCGGCGTACCCGTAAGGAAGTTTCACTCGTTCGAACATAACGGCTCTCCGTTGCGGTTGGCCCCACCTGCCGTCGATTATGGAGATTCGCCCACCCCGTGCAATCATTAACTTATTATGTTTATAACCAGTGCGCGTTGCCGGCTAAACTAGCTGGCGCGCCAACCCGTGACCTCTATACTCTGCCGGTTTGCCCTGCAACGGAGGAGAAGCGCATGGCTACTTCAAAAAAAGCAGTGGTTATCGGTGCGTCGTCCGGTATCGGCCGGGAAATCGCTCGGTGCCTCGCCGCCGCTGGCTGGCGGGTCGCGGTCGCCGGGCGAAGAAAAGAGCTTCTGGATCAGGTAGCGGCGGAGTTTCCGGAGTCGGTACTGACGGCGGTGGTGGATGTGGACGATACAGCGGCGGTGCCGGCGCGGCTGGACGCGGTCACGGCACGGCTGGAAGGGGTGGACCTGGTGGTGATCAGCGCCGGCTGCGGCTTCCTGAACCCGCGGCTGGAGGCCGAGCCGGAACAGCGCACCGTCGCCACCAACGTTTTCGGGTTCACCGCCGTCGCCGCCTGGGCCTACAACCGGCTCGCCCGGCAGGGGGGCGGGCAGCTCGCCGCCATCACCTCGGTCGGCGGCCTGCTGGGCGAAGCCGCCGCCCCCGCTTATGCCGCCTCCAAAGCCTACCAGATCCTGTACCTGGACGGCTTGCGGAAACGGGCCCGGAACGAGAAGTCCGGCGTGATCATCACCGAACTCCGGCCCGGGTCGGTCGACACCGCCATGATGCAGGGCGAAGGGCATTTCTGGATCAGCTCCGCCCGTGACGCGGCGACCCTTGCCTGCCGTGCCATGGCCGGTAAAAGGCCGCGGCAATACATCTCCAGACGTTGGGCCCTCATCGGATTGGTGGCCAGGATGCTATCGCTGTTTTCCTAACGACGGCCCGCCATCGCGGACCGTCGCCGGCTACTGTGGCGCCCGTCAGGCGAGTCGCAGTGACGCTGGCGCGATGCCAGGGGAGTACTACAGTTGTATGCCAGCCCCGACCCGCGTCGGGTAAGGAAAAATGGCGCGGCAGCAAGTTTGTTTGCTCCGGCGGTATGGAGCAAAAATCACTGTGCGACAGAGACAGTTTGACGCCGCTGGCGCGGAGGCGCGGCAACCTACAACTGGAGTCTTAAAATTTCACCAATTCCACCGGGATCTTGGCGATCGCCTTGCGTCCCTTGGCCGTGCCGCAAAAACACTCGGTCTTGTGCATGTCCTGCGGCATGAGCAGGGCGAACAGCCCCGGCCGCAGGGTCAACGCCACTTCCGGCCCGGGCGCGGGTTCGGCATGGAAACGAAGGTCGCGGTCCGCCAGCAAGTCTTCGGTCACCGCCAGCGCCGGATCCAGCGGACGGTTGTAAATTATTTCCTCGCCCTCGTACACCACCTGAAGATCGATATATTTCACATGGCTTTCGTAGCGGCGATTGGCAGCTGGTTCGGGCGAATAGCACTTGAGCTGGATGAAGATGCCGTCGGCCACGTCGTGGGTTCCGTCCTCCAGGGACGGCGCCTTGTCCATGAGAAAATCGAGGGCCTTTTTCACCGCCTCACTGGTGCAGAATTTACCGCGAAAATGCGCGATGTCTCCGTAAATCACTCGTCGTCTCCTTTTCCCGTGTCGGTATTTTCCCGGGCGGCGCCTCTGCCCGCCCCCGCGATGACCACCACCGCTTCGCCCCGCGTGTCCACACCGGCGTATCGTTCCGCCAAATCGCCCACGCCGCCGCGAACCACACGTTCGAATTTTTTGGTGAGTTCCAGGCACACCGCCGCGGAGCGATCCCGGCCCAGGACGTCGGCGGCAAAGGCCAGCAGCCGGCCCAGCCGGCGCGGTGACTCATAGAACACCAGCGCCGGCCGAAGGGTGCCGTGATCGCGCAACACCTCGCGCAGCCGGCCGTCCCGCCGGGGCGGAAACCCGAAAAAGGTGAAATGGGCCGCCGGCACACCGGACACGGCCACGGCCGTCACCACCGCGCTGGCCCCCGGGATGACCTGTACCGCCACCCCCGCCTGCACTGCGCATTGCACCAAGTGAAACCCAGGGTCGGAAATGCCCGGCACGCCGGCGTCGGAGCAATACACCACCACCTTGCCCCGGGCGGCATATTCGGTCAGGCGTTGGGCCACGCTCTTCTCGGTGTGGTCGTTCGCCACCAGCAGCGTCGCCGGCGCCGGCAGGCCATGGCGCTGGAACAGCCGCCGCGTCACCCGGGTGTCTTCGCACACCAGAACATCGGCGGCAGCCAGCACCCGGAGCGCCCGCAGCGTTATGTCCTCCAGATTTCCGATCGGCGTCGCCACCAGATACAGACCGGGGTCGATGGCCGGCGGCTCGGCGCCGGGAGATTGGGTCATGCCCCTACCTCGTGGTAGCGGAAGCACGAAACCAGATGATCGTTCACCATGCCCGTGGCCTGCATGTGGGCATAGATGATGGTGGAGCCGACAAAGGAGAAGCCGAGGCGTTTCATCTCTTTGGAAATGGTATCGGATACGGGCGACGTGGCCGGGATTTCTTCCTGACGCCGCCAGGCGTTCCGCACCACCGTGCCGTCGACGAAATTCCACAGGAACGTGGCGAAAGAACCGTGGCGGGCCGCCGTATCCATAAACAGATTGGCGTTACGGATGGCGGCGCGGATCTTCAGGCGGTTCCGGACAATGCCTGGGTTGGCTAGCAGGGCGGCCACCTGTTTTTCGCCGTAGCGGGCCACTTTGGCCGGATCGAACGCGGCGAAGGCGGCGCGGTAGTTTTCGCGTTTCCGCAGGATCGTCAACCAGGAAAGGCCGGCCTGTGCCCCTTCCAGCACCAGAAATTCAAAGAGGCGGCGATCGTCATGCACCGGTACGCCCCATTCTTCGTCATGGTAGCGGATGTACAGTTCGTCCTCACCGCACCACTGGCAACGGGATTGGGCGATGGACATGGCGATCTCCGGGTTGATGGCGGTCTTGGCTGGAAGTATACGCGTGGCGGCATAAAAGGGAAGCCCCTTCCGGGGGGGCGGAAGGGGCTCGGGACTAATGGCGCGCGAAATCGGATCGAAAATGCCTGATCAGAATGGGGGAACGCGCACCTGCCAACCCTGGGGGAGGCTGGCCCGGGTACTATAGATCGCAAAAATTTACTTGTCAACGTTTTTCATCGAAAAAAATTGATTTCGGGCGAAGGCGCCGGCTAGTTTCCGGCCGGACGGCCGTTTTTCCGACCGGCAGGCGGGGCAACGCCGGCTCGACCGGCGCCGTATATCCCCTAAGCTGGCGCAAGAACGGTGGTTATTCGCGGTATGGGGAAACTTTTTGCGTTGAAAAGGCGCGGCGGTATCGGTAGACTGTTTCACCTTGGATTTCATATCCATGCGCGCCTGCGTCGGCGCCGTTCCCCGATGGAAGGGGAAGGGCGGAGTCTTGTTCGTTTTATCATCCAGAAGGGCTTGGCCGTGTCGATGGATCTTTTCCGCAGGAAACAAAAACTCGTTTTTATGATCGTGACGCCCATCATCATCATCGCCTTCGTGTTTTGGGGGATGCTGGACTTCTCCACCGGCGCGTCCTATGCCGATCAGGAGATCGCCCGGGTGGACGGCAAAGCCATCCCCTTCTCGGAATTCGATGGGTTTCGCCGGCGCATCGGCGCCGCCCTGGGCGGTGCCCCGTTGGTGTTCAGTGGCGCGCCGGGAATGGGCGGTGAAAGCGAGGAGGTGTGGAAATACGTCTTCACCTACGCGCTGCTTCAGGATGCCCAGCGCGCCGGTTTCCGCGCCTCGGACCTTCAGGTGGGCACCTACATTGAAAACTCGCCCACCATCGCCGGGGGAGCTGCCCGGGGCGATCGCCAGGCGCTTGAGCGGGCGGTAAATACCCTCTGCAACCAAATGGGAATCAGTCGCCAGGAGTTTCTCCGCGGCGTCAACGAATGGCTGACCATCGGAAATTATCTCGATGCCGACAGCAACTTGTCACCGGTGAACGATCAAACCGCTTTCGCGTTTTATGCCCTGAACAAAGGTGAATGCGTTATCAAACGGGTCCGGGTTAACGCGACCGATTCCATTCGCGAAGAGGCGGCGGCAGCCATCCGCAACCGGCCGCCGGAAGAACTCGACCAGGATATTCGCGATTTCGTCGTCGCCCATGCGGACGAACGCCGGTACCGCACCCCGTCCGCCTGGCGTTTTTCCTGGATCCTGGCGCCGTTCGTTGCGGAAACCGTGATACCGGAGCCTACCGAAACCGAGTTGCGTTCGTACTACGACGCCCAACGGACCCAGTTATTCCCGGACCAAACCTTCGACGACGCGCGGGAGGCGGTACTGGCCGCCTGGCGCCGCGAAGAGGTGGAAAACCAGACGCTCCGTAATTTCACCGTGGATTTCGACCCCCAGCTGCGCGATCTGGCGGCCGGGGTGGACGCCGAGGAACTCATTAAACTTACGCCGCTGGTGAGGCACGGCGCCACCGCCGGCGATACCGGGCCAAATCTCCTTTCGCCCGACGAAATCCTGGCCCGTCTTCCCGAAGGGAGCGACCCCCTGTTCCGCTCCGACCTCCAGTCCCTGGACGAAGCGGGCAATCTGTCGGACCAGTTGCGCAAGGAGCGGGACGCCTATTTCGAGGAATGGCGCAACGGGTATCTGGTGGCGGGTCGGCCCCTAAAATCCGACAAAGGGTATTTCCGGCTCCGGCTCCTGGACTATACGCCGTCCGAACCGGCGGCAATCGACGATGCCGACGGGACCATCCGGCCGGAGATCCGCGAGCTGGCCATCGCCGATCTGATTCAGGAACGGGTGGAACAGATCGTCGAGGAACGGGCGCTGGAATTGGAGGGGAAGTTACGGGAAATGCTGACCGCCCGCCACGACGGCGAAGCGTTTGACCCGGAAGTGGCCAGCGATTTCGACGCCCTCCCCACCGAAACCGTCAACTACATGGACCTGGATGAAGCCCAGTATGCCCTCGGCCGCCTGGTGGTAGGCGACCTCATGGGCCCAATCCCCTTCGCCGATCCCGAAACAGGTGCCGAGGGTCAGGAACTGATCGTCCTGGTGGACCGCCGGGTGCCCGGCCGGGCCGAATTCGAGGCGGAAGAAGCCGGGGTACTTTCCGGCTACCGGCAGGTGGCGCAAAACAATTTCCGCGGCAACTGGGATTACCAGTACACCATCAACGGCCCCGTCGTCGTGATTCAGCCCAGCCCCACCGTCATGGGTCTGTTGGCGGACCGGTTCAACCGGCAGGAAATCACCATCAACCGGCAAATTTTCGCGGAGGCCAACGAGGGCTGATCGCCCGGCCGCGCCGAGGAGAGAGCATGACCGCCAATCCCGATCGCATTTTTCTCCTGCCGGGTGAGTATCATGTTTCGCGCCTGCCGTGCCACATGGCGACCCTTCTCGGCAGCTGTGTGGCGGTGTGCCTCCGGCATGAAAATCGTCCCTACGCCGCCATGAACCATTTTCTCCTGGCCCATACCCCCGGGAGCGGCGATCACGATAAGGGGAGGTACGGCGACACCTCGGTGGAAACCATCGTTTGGCTGATGCGCAAGCTCGATCCCGGCGGCAAGATCACCGCCAAGATGTACGGCGGCGCGGCGGTCGTGAGCCATCTCGGCTCCAGCACCGATATCGGTCTTAAAAACGTCGAGGTGGCCCGGGAAATCCTGAAAAAACACGGCATTCCCCTTGGCGCGGAAGACGGGGG
>JAJBSZ010000164.1 GCA_020861125.1 Planctomycetota bacterium
GGTGAAACGCCGCCCGATTCTTGGCGATGGAGGAGGCATCGGCGCCTTTTTTGCCCGAGGATCCTTTTTTTGCCATGGCTACTCCTCGTGTATCTTCTTATGTACTGTAAAAAATATGGAAAGAACCTATGTCCGCCGGTTCCCGCCGGTTCACCGCGCCCCACCGTCACGCCGAATTCTGGGAGAGGTCGCTCGCGTCGGGTATCTTATTGTGGCGGCAAACCATAGTCAACCGCCTGTGGTGGATAATTCAATTCCCGACGGAAACCTTGGTAAAACGGGCGATTTGCCGTTCCAACAGCCTTGAATTCGGGTCTTCATTCGGTATAATCCTTTTCCATGCGGGGGAGGCCGCCTGGCCAAGACTTCCGCAGCCGGTTACCTGCCGGAAATCCCGTGGAGCACCTTTCTTCGACCGAGTGTACGGACCCGTTATGCGCGAGCCATCAAAAAACCTGAGCCAGTCCGCGCGCGTCAGGCGAGGGCGTGCCGTACTGGTCGGATACGGCCTGGACGACGCCCAGGGCCACGTGCGCTACACCCGGGGCGGTTCGTTTGAACTATACGGCGGTTCCCGGCAGATCCACGAGGAAATGCAGCGCCGGGCACGGCGCATCGAGGACGAGCTGGATAAACTGGGAATTTCCCTCGATAACATGACCTATGAACAATACTTGACGGTTCGGGACGTCGTGAACCGGCTTAACCACGAATAACCGTGACTGGATTTCGCTTTTTCGGGCGCTCCTCTCGTGAGGAGCGCCCGCTCCATTTGGCGGATCCCGCTTGCGAAATCTACGCGAATCGTTTATATTTCTTTAGACCCGAACGTGAGGAACCGCATGCTGACGGCGCCACGGTTGCAACTGAATGACGGAAACACGATGCCGAGTCTTGGCCTTGGGCTCTGGCGGGTCGAGGACGCGGACGCACCCCAGGTGGTTCGGGAGGCCGTGACCGCCGGGTACCGCCTCTTTGATACGGCGGCGATGTACGGCAACGAACGCGGTGTCGGTCAGGGGGTGCGAGAGGCGTCCATCGACCGGCGGGATCTGTTCCTCACCACCAAGGTCTGGAACGATCGCCACGGATACGATGCCACCATGGCAGCGTTTGACGAAAGCCTGGCGCGGTTGGGACTCGAATACGTCGACTGTTATCTTATCCACTGGCCGGTGGCGGCGGCGGGGCGCTATCTGGAAACCTGGAAGGCGCTCCTGGAATTGCGGCGGCAGCAGAGGGTCCGCAGCGTCGGCGTGGGCAATTTTCTGGAACGCCATCTCGAGGTACTGGTCGGCGAAACCGGCGAGGCGCCAGCCCTGAACCAAATAGAATACCATCCACTGTTCCAACAGCCAACCCTTGAACGGGCCAATACCTTGCAAGGTATCGTCACCCAGGCCTGGGCGCCGCTTGGCCGGGGGGCGGCGCTGGAGCACCCGACCATCCGGCGGTTGGCGGAAAAATACGGGAAAACTCCGGTGCAAATTATTCTGCGCTGGCACCTCGATGGCGGCAGGGCGGTGATCCCGAAAACCGTGCGGCCGGAAAGGATGCGAGAAAACAGCGCCGTGTTCGATTTCACCCTGACCATCGAGGAAACCGCCGCCATCGATGCCATCGGTACGGTCAACCGCACCGGCGGCGACCCGGAAACGTATACCGGCCGTGAGGCGTGACGGTAAGTGTTAATCACTCGGTGGGAAAAACAGAACGCGATCCATGGCTCCGCCAGGGATCGCGTCCTTCATCCGGAAAACTTGGAGCGTCAGGTTTCAAGGAGGCCGCGCGCCAGCGCCTCCCAGTCGATTGCGGCAAGGTCGGCGTCGGTTATGGCAGCTTGGTCGCGAAAACGCTCGAATTCGTCGGCCGAGGAGAATTCCAGGAATTCCCGGTAGGAGAAGGGCATGGTGCCGTTTTTGGTCTCCACGCAGCGCCGCAACGGCCTGGATGCATCTTCCAGCCGCCGCCGGTTGGCGTTGTGGGTTTCGGCCGCCTCGCCGATGCGGCGGGCAATGAGGCGCATGATCTCAGAAGAACTCCTGAACCGCTCAGCCAATTCGCGCATGAGTTCCTGGCGGCGGTTGTCGCGCTCGTTCATCATTTCCCCTAAGACGTATTTGTCCTTCCCGGGTCGGATTGAGCCGAAACCATGCGGGAACGGCACGACCGTCGCCGATACCGGAGCCAGTCCGGAAAGGGCGAAGACTTTGCCCGTGCCTTTGTGATTATCGGTGGAAAGGGGCGGCACCTTCATGGATTTGAGTCAGCTCTTTTCGGAAACTATTACCGCCCGTTGCGCATCCGATAAGGATACCGTTTCCGGGCCTCGCCCGCGTTGACCGATAGTTTGTTCTCGGTGGACGCAGAGGGAACTTTAGCCGATTTTTTAGTTGCGGAAGCGGATACTTCATGGATGGCGTAGCGTTGGCGGGCATCGGGGTATGGCGGGCACACTTCCGCTTCCGGCTGTCGTTCCACCATAATTTGGCCCGCCGCGACCGGGACGAGACGGTGCTTGTCGCCGTCCGCACCGAACGGGGAACGCCGGGGTACGGCCAAGCCATCCCCCGCGGGTACCTCACGGGGGAGAGCATCGATTCGGTGGTCACCGACATCCGGGAACGGTGGTGGCCACGGCTCCAGGGCCGGATTATGTCGGCTGGTACCGTTGGCGAGTCGCTGCAAGAACTTGCCGACTGTTACCTGTCGGCTGATGCCTGCCGTGGCACCGCGGCCTATGCGGCGGTGGAATTGGCCGTCCTCGATGCCTTCGCCCGCGAACGGCACCTTCCCTTACGGCTCCCCGCAACCGCGACCGCGACGGATTCCGGTTCCCTGCCGTTGGTTGGCGTCCTGTCGGGCGGCGGCCCACGGCAGGCAGCCTGGATGACCCGCGTTCTGCGATGCCTCGGCTACCGCCATTTCAAGGTCAAGGTGGGTCGGGATGCCACCGCCGACGCCGGCCGGCTGGCCGCGGTGCGCGCGGCCGCGGGCAACGGCGCCTGGATTGCCGTTGACGCCAACGCCGCCTGGACCCGGGAGGAAGCGGTCAGCCGTATGACGGATCTGGCGGCAAACGGCGTGTCGCTGGTGGAGGAGCCACTACAGCGGGAAGCGGCCGCGGCTTCCGACTTCGCCGCGCTGGAGCGGAAAACCGGACTGGCGATTATGGCGGACGAGTCCCTGTGTACCCAGGCCGACGCCCAATCCCTCCTCGACCGAGGCAGTCCCTCCTGGTGGAACCTTCGGCTGGCGAAAAACGGCGGGTGCTCCGGGGTACACGCGTTGGCGGCGCTGGCTGGCCGGAATGGCATCCGCATCTATCAGGGAATCCTGGTGGGGGAGTGCTCCCTCATGGCGGCAGCCGGCCGGGCCGCTTTGTTCGCCTCCGGCGCCGTCTGCGGCGAATACGGCTTCCCCCGGTTTTTCCTGCGAGGCGACCCGTTTCGCGGTGGTCCCGGCGGCTTTCGCGGGTGCATGACGCCGGTGCCGGACCACCAACGTGGCTTGGGCGTTACCACGACGTCAGCCCGGATTTTGTCGTGTGGACAACTGGTTTGGCATGACGGTACGTACACGGGCGAGTGAAGAGTTTCCCCTGCCACCGGTTTCTGCCGGCGAGGGGGAACGGCAGATTTTGTCGCAATTGCTTAAACTTTCCAGTGTTCGATGGATAAAGAAAATTTTCGGCAATAAAAATGTTCTGCCTCTTTACAAACGGTGCCCGTCGGCTATAATCAATCGAGAAATAAAGTAGAATTCACCAGCTACAATTTTCCTGAAGCGGTATCGCCACAGCAAAGACGAGTCGAGAGAGAGTGAGAATTAGCTTGCGTCCGCGGGTGGCAGGTCAGATTGTTGCCTGTGCCCGACGTGGGTTTCCGGTCGCCACATCCGACTCTCAGGCCGCCGCGTCTCGTAGAGCATCCGAGCGTACGGTGCGGGGCGGTAGTTCGTCTCCTTGGTCCCTTTAGTATGGTTTCGTGCTACCGTATCAATCAGCATCTCGGACGTACCACTCGGTGGATTTTCATCACCTTTCTGCGCCTACGAAGGAACCGCCTATGTCTACCACCCTGGTTACCACCGTTCTCGAGATTGAGCGCGAAGCCGAAGCCATTCTGGCGGCGGCGGAACGGGATGCGGCCAAACTTCTGACCGATGCCAGCGACCGTCGTCAGGCCGCGGCCAAAGCCCATGCCGACAACGTCAAAAAGGAGATCGCCGATATTGAGGCGAGGGCCGCCGCCGATCGGGAACGCAAGGTCCGGGAACTCACCGCCAGCGGCGAGGCCGCCTTGTCCGCCGTCAAAAATGTCTCCGATGCCGCCTTCGACGGTGGCGTCCAATACCTCCTCAAGGCGTTGGCCGGAAAATAACCGACAGGCAGTCCGTCGTGCCGGAGCCGGTGGGAGTGCCTACATTATAATTGTGGAGTCAAGGCATGATTGAGCAGATGACCCATGTTGCCGTCATCAGCGGTGCGGCGGACAAGGATGCCCTCTTGGACTGGTTGTACGCCGAGCGTGGGTTTCATGTCATGCCCATCAGCGAGAGTGAGGAAGCCTGGCAGGAGCGGTTCCAACAACTGCCGGACGAATCACAACGCATCGATGCCGAACTCACCAAGATTCACGCCGTTGTTGCCTTCTGCCAGGACCATGCTTCCCACAAACCGGGATTTCTTGATGCCATGCTTCCGCTCAAGGTGGTTGGAACGGACGAGGATCTGGAGGAAGCCCTCCGCGAGGTCAGTATCGATTCTCTCGCCGACCAGACCGCGGCCATGCGCACCGATATCGAAAGCACCAACGACACCATCGCGCGGCTGCGGGCCCGCAAAGCCGCCATCGAACAGTTCGCTTTTCTGGACGAAGACCTACCGCGCCTCGGCCATTTGAAAAACCTGGTTCTGGAAGTGGTTTCGGTTTCCGGTCAGGGCGGCAAGGCCTTCCTCCTGGATGAACGGATTCAAAACGGCGATATCGTCGCGGATCTCCTGTTCGGTGATCAATCCCACAGCTACTATGCCCTGGTGGCACCCACCAGCAAGGCGGAGGAGCTGAAGGCGCTGATCGACGATCACGGCCTGCACCTTTACCCCCTGCCGGTGGTGGAACACGGCGCCACCCGGGAACTGGCCCAGCTGGATGTGGAAATACTGGATGCCAACGCCCGGTTGACGGCGGCAAATGCCAAGGCCACTACCTTTGCCGACGAATGGCGGAAAAAGGCCAGTCTGGTCGCCGGCAAGGTGGAAAGCGACCGCGGCTTGGCGCTGGCCCGAACCGGTATGTCCAACAGCGCGCATTTATTCGTCGCCCGCGGGTACCTCAAGACGGATGCCCTCCATACCTTTAAACACCGGTTGGAAACGGCGGTGCCTGGCGCCACGGTTATACCCTGCGGCGCGCCGGAAGGGGAGGAACCGCCGATCAGCCTCAAATGGAGCCGCTGGGTGAGTCCGGCTTCGCTGTTGGTGAAAATGTACGGTCTGCCGTCTTACCAGGGGATCGACCCCACGCCCTTCGTGGCTACCATCTTTTTTGCCTTTGTCGGCATCTGTCTCGGAGATGCGGCCTACGGCATAGCCCTCATCCTGATCATGAGCTGGTTGAAGAAGCGCTATGCCGACCAGCGTGGTTTGCAGGACTTTTTCCAGTGTTTCGTCTACTGTGGCATCGCCAGCATCGTGTTCGGTGCGCTCACCGGATCCTGGATGGGCAACCTTTCCGCGATGATTCCTGGCATGGGCTGGTTCGACAAGTTCCGTACCTCCATCCAGTTGATCGACCCGATCAAGGATTCCCAGCTGGCCCTCTACATCGCCATCGGTATCGGGGTATGTACGCAGATCTACGGCATGGCCCTCCGGGTGTACCGCGACCGCAATCGCGGCGACAACATGGGAGCCTTTTCTGACGGTATCCTGTGGATCGCCTTTCTGGTGTTTGCCATCCTCATTGGCCTGACCGGTTCCACCATCGCCTGGGCGCTTTTCATCGTCACCTGCATCGCGCTGGTCGGCACGCAGGGGCGGGACCAAAAGAGCATCGTCGGCAAATTCCTGGTCGGCCTCGTCAGCCTGTACGGCATCGTCGGCGGCTACGGCGCCAGCGCCATTCTGGGCGACCTCATCAGCTTTGCCCGTCTCATGGCCCTGGCCCTGACCGGCGCCGCGCTCGGGTCCACCTTTAATATGCTGGCGGGTTTGGGCGCCAAGATTCCCTATGCCGGGCTGATCCTGGCGGTAGGGGTGGTGATCGGCGGCCATCTCATGAATTTCTTCCTCAACCTTCTGGGCGGGTTCGTGCACTCGGCGCGCCTGATTATGCTGGAGTTTTTCGGCAGGTTTTACGAAGCCGGCGGCTATGCCTACAAGCCGTATGGATTCGACAGCTCCACCGTCGACATCGTGCGAAAAAAACAATGACCCCGACGCGGGGCCTCGGGATTTGGTGGGTTTTGGGTTGCTTTCAGCGGGCCGGCCGCTACCGGTCTCAATCACATGAGGAGGATTTTTTGGTATGTTGACGTTCTACTTCCTTGAATCGGGAATCGGCTGGACAATTCTCGGCGCCATGGTTGCTTTGGTCCTCGGCGGCATCGGCAGTGCCTTGGGTATCTCCATCGCGGCCGGGCAGGGCGCCGGCGTTCTTTCCGAAAAACCCAGTCTCTTCGGCAAGGTTTTCCTCCTTATCCTACTTCCGGGTACCCAGGGGTTGTACGGTATGGTGTTCGCCTTCCTGGTTACCAACAATACCGGCATCCAGGCGAGCCTCGCCACCGCCGCCGCCAACCTGACTCCGGGTATCGGCGCCGCCATGGGTATCGTTGGCGTCTGCCTTGGCTTGGTGCTCCTGCTCTCCGCGAAATATCAGGGTCAGACCTCCGCCGCCGCCATCAACCTGGTGGCCAAGAAGGAAGATCAGTTCGGCCGGGGCATCATACTGCCCGCTCTGGTGGAAACCTACGCGGTGTTTGGCCTTCTCGTTGCCATTCTCATGCTGAACTGGCTCCTCGTCCCCGGCGTCTCCGTCGCCGCGAGCTGACCGGTCGCGGGTCGGGATGGCGTCCAAGGAAAATCCGGTGCCGTCCCGAGATGGTGTACCGTCGCCTCCAGCGGGGTGACAGCGCAGGCGACCTGGTGGTGGCGGGTGTATCCACCGGGCTGGAGGCGGGACAGGCGATACGCAACGGAGGATGGTGCAGATGAGTCTTGAAC
>JAJBSZ010000410.1:0-4539 GCA_020861125.1 Planctomycetota bacterium
CCCCCCCCCCCCCCTCCCCCCGCACCCCCCTTCTTCTGCACGCCCCGACGCCGGCACCTCCCGCCGCCGGCACCTCCCGACGCCGGCACCTCCCGACGCCGGCACCTCCCGACGCCCGCACCTCCCGACCTTCAGCCCGGCCCGTGCGGACTGGTCCGTTGCTCACAGTAACCGGATCGGGGTGTGGTGCAGGAAATCGCTCGAGGCCAGGACGTACCGGGTCTTGCCGATATGGATATCCTCGCCCGGCCGCGGCCGATCCGGGTGGGCATGCACATGGCCAAACACGCACAGGTCGATATCGTAGGAACCGATGCGGTCGGTCAGCATGGTGGGCAGGCCGTCCTCGCCCAACGGCGGAAAATGGGTCATCACCACCCGTACCGCCGCGGCCGGTGACAGGGATTCCAGGCTGGCCGTGAGGCGGGTGAGTTCCCGTTCGCGGATGCGGTCGGGGTCCTCCTCTCGCACCGGGCCGCTCGCCGCCCGCAGCGCCGGCGCCACCTCCGGGTTGTCGGCATTGGCTACCGCCCCCCAGTGGATTCCGGGGAAGTCCCACATACGGCCGCCGCCGATGGCGATGTCATCCACTACGACGCTGGTACCCTGGATGAAATAGGTATCGGGCAGCCTCAGCGCCTCCAGTTTTTTCGGTCCCTTCCACCAGTAGTCGTGGTTGCCGCGGAGCAGAACCTTCCGGCCGGGCAGGGCCGCCAGCCACTGGAGATCAGGCAGGGCGTCAGGCAACTTCATGCCCCAGGAAATATCCCCCGGAACCAGCACGATGTCTTCCGGCCGCACCACCTGGCGCCAGTTCGCCGCCAGTCGGGCGGTGTGATCGGCCCAGGCCGGACCGAAGACGTCCATCGGCTTGGCACCGGAAAGGGAGAGGTGGGGGTCGGACAGGGCAAACAGACGGCGGTCACCCATGGCGACCGCCTCCGTTGGCATTGTCCGTATATTCGGCGTGGCGGATCATTCGCCATCCCGGAAGGACAGGCCCATTTCCACCAGCTTCTTCTTGATTTCGGTAAGGGAGACCCGGCCGAAGTTCCGGCGGGCGGAAGCGAGTTCGGCCTCGCTGCGGCTCACCAGTTCCCCGATGGTGGCAATGCCCATTGTTTCCATGCATTTACGGGCCCGGACGCCCAGTTCCAACTCGTCGATGGATTTGTTCAGGATCTCGGCCGAGGCGTTGCGCCGCTGCCGTTCCATCACCTGCCGGGTGGCGGCGTCCTCCCGCATCATCCCGAGCCGCAGGCCCTTGGCCGCCAGCATTTCCTTGATCTCCCGCAAGCTGGTCTCGCCGAAATTCTTGTAGGCCAGCATCTCCGATTCGGTGCGTTTGATCAGGTCTCCCAGACACATGATATTCATGCTGGACAGACAGTTCCGGCTGCGGACAGACAGCTCGAAGTCGGACACCGGGACGCGAAGGATCGCCTCCATCCGCTCCGACTGCTTGGTCTCCTCGGGGGAGTAGTACATGTTGGCGGCGGCCTCGGCGTTGGTGAGAAACAGCTTGGCCCGGCGGTTGGTGGGGGCGATCTTCAGCGCCCGGCGGCAGCAGGCGACGGCCTTTTCATAGTCTTCGTCATCCTCGTAGATGAGGGCGAGGTTCAGGCAGGCGTTGACGTAGACCCGGTTGGATTCGGGGCCGATGCGGCTGTAAAACTCCTTGGCCAGACTGTCCAGTCCGCGCAGGTCCGCCAGATAGGCGGCGCGGAACAGGCATTCGGCGTAGTTCGGCGCGATGTCAATGGAGCGGCGGTAATGATCCAGCGCTTCCTGATAGCGGCCGGAGTCCTCGAGTACCCGGCCGAGGTAGAAATCCAGCTCCGGCTTATCGGAAAACTGCTTGGTCTGGTTTTCCGCCATGGCCAGCGCTTCGTCGTGCCGGCCGAGGCGGCGCAGGGAGTCGATGGGTTTCAGGGCGATAGGGGCGACGGTGGGCGCGGCCGCGGCGGCCCGCCCAAAATGCTGCAGCGCTTCCTCGTTATGGCCTTCCCGTTCCAGCGCCAGGCCGAGGATATAGGCGCCGAGGGGATGGGTAGGGATCTTTTCCGCATGTTCCCGTGCCTTGGCCAGATTGTCGACGGCGAGCCAGGCGGCGGCGGCACGGACGTCGGGATCCGGACGGGAGGCGAGGGAGGGGATAAGCGCCTCGATCTCCGCCTTCCAATCCTCGTGGCGGCAGGTGAGGGAGTCGAGGTAGATGAGGGATTCCAGATCGGGCGAATCGGCCAGCAGGATATCCGCGGCGGTGGTTTCGATGGTTCCAGCTGTCATGGTGACACGGCCTCCGTTATCATGAATCCGGCGCGGCTGCGCCGGATGTGCCATGGCTCCGCCGGGCGGAGCGATAAAATTGCAACCTATAAGTATAGCGCGAACGCGGGTGGCGCCGCAAGGGTTTTTTCGCCACGGCACCGCCACCCGGGCAGCGAGCCGGAAATGGTCCGTTCGGGCAGTGGGTTTACTGGTATTACCTATCGCGGTTTGCCCGGAGTCCTGCGTCACCGCGCCGGTCAGACGGTCCTCGGGACCTACCCTTCCGGCCGACCGGCCGCGGTTGGCGCGTCGGCCGGAACCCGCCGCCGCACCTCGGCTTCGATCCGGCCGCGATGGAGGATGGCGGTCACGGCGTCCCCCGGTGCGAGGTCGCCGGCATCGAGAACCGCCCGGCCGTCGGGGCCCTGGACCACGGCGTAGCCCCGTTCCAGCACCCGGAGGGGCGAGAGCCCGCCCAGGCTGGCTTCGGCCAGCCGCATCCGGCCGGCAGCGCGGTCGATACCGGCCGCCACCCCGGTCGACAGGCGCTCCATGGCGTCATCCAGCCGCTGCCAGCGGGTGAGGAAAAGGTCCTGCGGCCGGCGGAACATCGGGTTGCGCGCCACCCCCCGCAGGGCCTCGCGCCGCTCCCGCGCCGCACCGGCCAAAGCCCGGGACAGCACGACGGCGGTATGGGCCATGCGGCCCCGGAGGTGGGAATGATCCGGCACGATCCGTTCCGCCGCTTCCGACGGGGTGGCGGCCCGGGCGTCGGCGGCGAAATCGGCGATGGTGACGTCGGTCTCGTGGCCGACGGCGCTGACGATTGGAATTGCCGCGGCCGCGATGGCCCGGGCCACCGCCTCCTCGTTGAAGGGCCAGAGGTCCTCCAGCGAGCCGCCGCCGCGGCAGACGACGATGACATCGGCACAGCCCCACTGCTCCAGACGCCGGATGGCCTGGACGATATCCGCCGCCGCCTCGCGTCCCTGCACCAGGGCGGGGGACACCACCACCCGGCACTGGGGCGAGCGGCGGCCGATGATGGTGAGCATGTCGCGGAGGGCGGCCCCGGCCGGACTGGTGACGATACCGATGCAGCGGGGCTGGGCGGGCAGCGAGCGCTTCCGTTCGGGCGCGAAGAGTCCTTCCGCCAATAACCGATCCCGCGTCGCTTCAAACCGCCGCCACAGGTCGCCCTTGTCGGTACCGGCGGTGATGGTGGTAGCCACCAGCTGGTAGCGGCCGCGCGGTTCGTAGACGCTGATTTTACCCCGCACCGTCACCATGGTGCCGTCTCGGGGCAGGTCGGGCAGCCGGACGGCGGCGCTGCGCCAGAGGACGCAGTCCAGGAGGGCGGAAGCGTCCTTGAGGGCAAAATAGACGTGTCCGGAAGGGGAGATCTTGAGGCCGGACAGTTCGCCGGTGACGGCGACCGTCCCGACCGATCCTTCCAGGAGAGACTTGATGCGCCGCGTGAGTTCCCCCACGGTCACGGCTTCGCTGGCGGCTCGGCGCACGGGCCGCCGCGGTTCCGGCCGGGACGGATGGCCCAACCCGCGCCTCATGCTGAGGCCTCGCCGGCGGGGAGGGACAAAAACGGCGCCGGCGCTTCACCGGCGTCAGCGGTGGACGGCGGGGCGCACCGGTGGTGCTGGGCGTCCTCGCGCACCAGGTCCGCCAGCTTCTTGTTGTCGTACACCTGTTCCACCGCTTTCTGCGCCTCGTCCCACAAACCAATGAAGATGCAGGCTCCGTCCATCGGACAGCGGCGGTCGGCTACACAGTCCACGGGATGCACCGAGCCTTCGACAAAGCGGACCACATCGCCAATGGTGATGGCGTCGGGCTCGCGGTTGAGCCGGAAGCCGCCGTCCTTGCCCCGTTTCGAGGCCACGAAGCCGGCCTGGCGCAGTTCGTTCAGGATGTTTTCCAGAAACCGTTCCGGAATGTGCTGGGCGGCGGCGATTTCCCGCAGCCGGATCAATCCGTCGTTCCGCCGGCGGGCCAGTTCGAACAGGGCGCGCACCGCATACTGGCATTTCAGGGACAGACTCATGGCGACTCTCCCGGTTATACCTTCGGCATTTCCCGGCGGAGGACGACCTGCAGTCCGGTGACCCGCTCCAGCAGGTCGGCCTTGCGGGGCAAGGAATCGAGAATGATGCCCATGTCGCCGGCCATTTCCAGGAAAATCTGCAGCCGGTTCTCCGACACCTCGACCCGCAGATCATGGACGCTCTGGCGGTGGCCGCGATCCAGCACATC
>JAJBSZ010000410.1:4549-7146 GCA_020861125.1 Planctomycetota bacterium
CCGCCAGACGCAGGATGCCGGCCAGCTTGCCGACCCGGCCGCGGTCCTCGCGGGACAGCGCCATGAACTCGGGGTGGGCGGCGGAAGGAATTTCCGTGCGATGGAAAAAGGTGATCTGCGAGGTGATGATTCGGTCCTGCTCGTTGAGACCGACGATGTTCGACCATTTCACCAGGTAGGCGCTGTGGTGGTGGTGGTGGTGCTCCGACACGTAGACGCCGATGTCGTGCAGCACCGCCGCCAGTTCCAGGAGCAGACGGTCCTTGTCGCTGAGGTCCAGCATGTCCCGGAGGGCGTCGAAGATGCGCAGGGAAAACTCGGTCACCACCCGAGCGTGCATCCGGTCATAAAAGTACTGTTCCCCCACCGCCCGGGCCGAGCGCACCATCTGGCGGCGGAAGCCCATGAGGGGATTCTGACCCTCCAGGGTCATGGCCATTTCCATGAGCAGGCCGGTGAGCATTTCCGTATTGGTGAAGGTGATCCGCTCCACCTCGGAAATTTCAACGAAGTTGTCGAGGATGACCATGGCTGGAATCAGCAGTTCCACATCCGCCAGCCCGATGGTGAACAGCTCTCCCAATTCCAGCGGACTCAGCGCCGACGCCCGCCGGATGCGTTCCCGCAGGGCATCGGCCGGCAGGACGAAGTCCCGTTCGTGCCGTTCCGCCAGCGGGTCGTCGCGGAAGGCGCGGTAAAGGGACCGGTTGATCAGGAAAAACTGGCCGATGGAGTAGTCCTGGTAGACGTCCCGGATTTGGTTCACCATGTTGGCGGCGATGGCCCGGACCAGATCCAGCCGGCTGCGGCTGCCGCCCTGATCGGCGGCGTGAAACAACCGCGCCGTGCCCAGACGCTTGGTGCCGCCGACCTGCAGGTCTTCGCCGCGGAGGATCATGATCTCCGTCGACCCGCCGCCCAGATTGAGAGCGAGGGAATAGGTATTCGGGTGCTGGCGCAGCCACGGCAGGAGCGCCTGATACGCTAGGCGGCTTTCCTCCACCCCGTCCAGGATCTCCAGTTCCAAACCGGAGGTATGGCGGATGCGGTCCACCAGGATCTCCCGGTTGGACGCCTCGCGGATGGCGGAGGAGGCGATGGCGCGCCGGTGCGCCACACCGTAGTCGTCCAGCACCCGGAGAAAATTCCCGAGTACGTTCTGGATGGAAAACAGCGTCTCCGGCAGGATATGGTGGTGGCGGAACGAATCGGCGCCGGTGGCGACCGGATGGTTCAGTTCCTCGATGACCCGAATGGGGGCGTCCGGGGTGACTTCGCCAATGTGCATGCGCATGGCGGTGGAGCCGATGTCGATGCCGCCCAGCAGCACGGGAGGCGCCCGCCGCCGCCGCCGGCGCACGGCGGTGGTGGTGGCGCCGCCGGCCGGCGCCGCGTCTGGTTTCCCTTTTCTCGCCGCCATGGCGAAATCCTTTTCTACGCCGCCTCCAGCGGCACAAACACGTCCAGCAGCACCACCATCAGGTCGTAGGCGGCATGGCTGCCGGCGGCGATGCCGAAGCCGCGCTCCACGTACAGGAAGGCGAAGTACATCCCCGCCAGGGTGCGGAACAGAAACACCGGCGCCGCTTCCCGGGCCGCCGCCAGCCCGAGGATCTCCTCCGGACCGCCTGGGAGATGGTGCGAGGCGGCGAACAGCACGGCCTGCCCGGTGGCGGCCAGGGCATATTTCCAACCGCTGCGGATGCCCAGCAGTTTGTCGATCAGGAACACCATCATGCCCATGATGATGATGCGGAAGAAAAACTCTTCGTAGACCCCGGCGCCGCAACTGAGGATGAGGTTGGCGCGCCAGGACAGGCCGTCGCCGAACTCGCCCGCGTCGTCCAGCATGGACAGGGGCAGGTAATCGGCAAGTTTCACCACCAGCCGGGACAGCATGAACACCGGCAGGGCCAGCACCAGGCTCTCCAATACCATCAGGAACCAGGTGGATGCCTGCGGCCAGCGCCAGGAGCGGCCGGACATGGCGTGCATGGCGAGGAACACGATCACCACCATGATGAAGGACAGGAGCGGGCCGGCCATGCCCAGATAACCCAGGCCCTCGGCGATGGCGATGTCCACGGCGTTGGCCCAGCGCAGGCCGTCGAAGGTGTTCAGGTACCAGAGGCCGATGTGGTAGACCAGGAGCAGCGGCAGCGCGAAGATGAAACAGGTCAGGGGGGCGGAGCTACTTTCGAGATAGCTCTCGTAGATCCCGCTCCCCTGGCTTTCCTGAATGTCAAGCGCGTCCATGCCGCCTCCCTGACCATCCCGTTCAATGCTTGGCCTTGGCGTAGGAATCCTTCAGGGTCACGGTCCGGTTGAATACCGGCCGGCCGGGGCGGGAATCCGGGTCCGCCGCGAAATAGCCAAGGCGTTCAAACTGGTAGATGGCGCCGGCCGGCGGATCGGCCAGCATGGGCTCGAGCCGGCAGCCGGTGAGGACCTCCAAGCTGTCCGGATTGATATTGTCGAGCCAGGTGCCGCCTTCCGGCGGTACGGACGGGTCTTCCATCTCGAACAGCCGGTGGTACAGGCGCACCTCCCCGGTCACCGCCTGCGGCGCCGACACCCAGTGGAGCGTCGCCTTGACC
>JAJBSZ010000476.1 GCA_020861125.1 Planctomycetota bacterium
GCTTTCCACCCGGCCCCGATCCGGATGGCGGTTGGGCAAAAGTTCCACCGGGAAGCGCGCGGCAGTGCCTCGGACCGCCGCGTCGGAATATACCACCAGGACCCGCCCGTGCCCCTGGACGGCTACTGCCAGTTCCAGGGCCCACTCGATTACCGGTTTTCCCATAAACGGTTGGAGTAGCTTGTTTTCCGGTCCGAACCGCCGGGAACAACCGGCGGCCAGCAGGATGATATCGACGGAATCGGTGCGGTGGTCAGCCATTACAAAAAAATTCTTTCGCCATAAAAAATAGTGGTTTTACTATAAAGAGGGTCGTCATCCCTGTCAAACCGGAAGTCCCCGTCTTCCGCCATACTAAAAAATTTTTATGGCTCATAATTATTTTTCGTATTTTTACCGGCATCCGGCGGGTGAAGAAGGTATACTACCAGTATCCGTGAAGTAATCGTGAACGCCCAGCGTACCCGAACAGCCGCTCCACCACCCGTGTTTTGCCGCCGCCTTTTCGTTTCCGACCGCCGCCCTCGGCAGAAAGGATGACGCCATGAAAAAACGGATCGTGCTGGCCCTTGGCGGCAACGCCCTCGGCTCCACCCTGGAGGAACAGATGCGTGCCGTGAAGACCACGGCCGCCTCCATCGTCGGCCTCATCGCCGGCGACAACGAAGTGGTGGTGGCCCACGGCAACGGCCCGCAGGTGGGGATGATCACCATGGCTATGGAGCTTGCCCATCAGAGCGAGCCCACCGTTCCGTACATACCCATGTCCGTCTGTGTCGCCATGAGCCAGGGCTATATCGGCTACGACCTGCAAAATGCCCTTCGGGAAGAGTTGTTGAACCGGGGGCGAACCACGGCCGTCGCGTCAATTATCACCCAAACCCTGGTGGACGAAAACGACCCTGCCTTCCGCCAGCCCAGCAAACCCATCGGCAGTTTTTACACCGAGGCCGAGGCAGCGGCGATGACCGCCCGCGGCTACGACATGCGGGAGGACGCCGGCCGCGGCTGGCGGCGGGTGGTGGCCAGTCCGGCGCCGGTGGATATCGTCGAAAAAGACATCGTCGCCACCCTGCTGGCGGCCGGCCAGGTGGTGATCGCCGGCGGCGGCGGCGGTATTCCCGTTATCCGCCAGGGAAACCACCTGAAGGGCGTCAGCGCCGTGGTGGACAAGGATCTCGCTTCGGCCAAGCTGGCGGAACTGATCGATGCCGACTACCTGATCATCCTCACCGCGGTGGAAAAGGTGGCGGTGAACTTCCGCACCCCCGACGAACGCCCGTTGGACACCATGACCGTCGCCGAGGCCGAGCGGTACATCGCCGAGAACCAGTTCGCCCCGGGCAGCATGCTGCCGAAGGTCCAGGCCGCCACCCGCTTCGCCGCCAGCCGGCCGGGCCGCAAGGCCCTGATCACCCTTTTGGAGAAGGCCGAGGCCGGCATCGCCGGCGAGACCGGTACCGTCATCACCGCCTGAACTGTGTCCCGGTTCCGCCCGCCCGGAACCGTTTTTGTTTGGTGCCGGTTGCCCCCGGCCGGCGGCAGGTAGAGGAGGGAAACGTCGTGATCGTCATCGGTAACGGCCGTCTTGTCACCCATAACCCGGAGTATCCTTACGACGACAACGGAGCCGTCGCCATCGACGGCGGCCGCATCGCCGGCTTCGGTTCCACCGCCGCCCTGCGCCAAGCGCATCCCGAAGCCGACTACGTGGATGCGGAGCGCCGGCTCATCATGCCTGGCCTGATCAACGCCCACACCCACATTTACAGCGCTTTTGCCCGGGGGCTCAGCCTGCCCCAGGCCGAACCCAACCGGAACTTCACCGACATTCTGGAAAACCTGTGGTGGCGGCTGGACAAGGCCCTCACCCTCGAAGACTGCCGCTACAGCGCCTACGCCACCGGTTTGGAAAGCATCCGGAACGGCGTTACCACCCTGTTCGACCACCACGCGAGCCAGGGGCACGTGGAAGGCAGCCTGTTCACCATCGCCTCTGCCCTTTCGGACATCGGCATCCGCGCCTCCCTCTGCTACGAGGTGAGCGACCGCGACGGTCCGGCGGTTGCGGCGGCGGCCATCCGGGAAAACGTCGCCTTCATCGACCACGCCCGGCAGCAGAATTCCGATCGGGTGAAAGGCATGTTCGGCCTGCACGCTTCCTTTACCCTGAGCCCGGAAACCCTGGAAGGGTGCGTCACCGCCATGGGCGACCGCGACGCCGGCTACCACGTCCACACCGCCGAGGGCATCGCCGATCTCCACAACTCGCTGGCCCGCTACGGCAAACGGGTGGTGGAACGCCTGCACGACGCCGGCATCCTCGGGCCGAAAACCCTGTCCATCCATAACATCCACATCAATGCCGCCGAGATGGAAATCCTGGCCGCTACGGACACCATGGCCGTCCACAATCCGGAAAGCAACATGGGCAATGCCGTCGGCTGCGCCGCCGCCCTGCATATGCTGGCAAAAGGCATCCCCCTCGGGCTGGGCACCGACGCCTACACCGCGGACATGTTCGAATCCCTGAAGGTGGCCAACCTCATCCACAAGCACCACCAATGCAATCCCACTATCGGTTTCACCGAAAGCCTCACCATGCTCTTCGCCAACAATGCCGCCATCAGTGGCCGTTTTTTCGACCGGCCCCTCGGCCGCATCGAGGCCGGCGCCGCCGCCGACCTCATTCTCGTCGACTACCTGCCCCACACCCCGCTCGATGCCTCCACCCTGGCTGGCCACATCGTCTTCGGCCTGAGCGGCCGGGCGGTGGATTCGGTCATGATCGACGGCCGCTTCGTGATGCGGGATCGGGTCATCCAGGGGCTGGACGAAGCGGCGGTGCTCGCCCGCTGCCGCGAACAGTGCGCCGATTTCTGGCGGCGGCTGACCAACTGACAAATCCGCGCACTGCGCCCGGCCGGTTATAGGCGGACTGCCGCCACGCGGCCAGCCGCCCGATGGGTAGGGCGCCAGGAAAGGACACCCCATGACCGAAGAGAAAACCGCCGCGCATCCGGAAGGCCCGCTGTTTCAGTTCAAGGCCAAGGCGTCCCTCCATCAGATCGTTCCCCTCGGCCTGCAGCACCTGGTGGCGGCCATCGTCGGGATCGTCACGCCGGCCATGATCATTTCCCGTCAGGCGGGACTGGACGGGGCTGACGCCACCCTGTTGATCCAGTTGTCCCTGGTGTTTTCCGCCCTCGCCACTCTGCTGCAACTGTTTCCCATCGGTAGCATCGGTTCCGGTCTGCCGGTGATCATCGGCATCAGCTTCGCCTACCTGCCGACCATGCAGTCCATCATCGGCCAGTACCTGCAGGTTCACCCCGAGGGCGGCCGGGGCGCCATCGCCGTCATCCTCGGCGCCCAGATCGCCGGTGGCGTCGCCGCCTTTGTGGTGGGCCTGTCGGTGCGGCAGATCCGGCGGTTTTTCCCGCCGCTGGTCACCGGCACCGTGGTCTTCACCATCGGCCTTTCCCTCTATCCCACCGCCCTCCGCTACTTCGCCGGCGGCGGCAACCCGCAGACCAACCCGCTGTTCGGTTCCTGGCAGAACTGGACGGTGGCCTCCCTGACGCTGGTCATCGTCATCTTCTTCAACTACTTCACCAAGGGCATGTGCAAGCTGGCCTCCATCCTCATCGGCATGCTCTGCGGCTATGCCGCCGCCCTGATCTTCACCCAGACCGGCGCCGTCCCGGCCGAACAACCCATGGTGAGCTTCCACAACGTCTCCGCCGCCCCCTGGTTCCAACTGGTGTCGCCGCTCCACTTCGGTCTTGAGTTCATACCCACGGCGATGATCAGCATGATCGTCATGTATGTGGTGAATTCGGTCCAGGCCATCGGCGACCTTTCTTCCACCACCATGGGCGGCATGGACCGGCAGCCCACTGATCGGGAACTGGCCGGCGGCATCATGGCCAGCGGGGTCTATAGCGTATTTAACGCCTTTTTCGGCGCCCTGCCCACCGCCACCTACAGCCAGAACGTCGGCATCGTCACCGTCACCCGGGTGATCAACCGCTCGGTATTCGCCTTTGCCGCCGCCGCCATGCTCATGGCCGGTATCGTGCCGAAATTCGCCGCCGTCCTCACCACCATTCCGCAGAGCGTCATCGGCGGGGCCACCATCTCGGTGTTTGCCTCCATCGCCATGACCGGCGTCCGGATGATCGCCTCCGCCAGCATGACGCCCCGGAACCTCGGGGTGGTCGGGCTGGCCATCGCTCTCGGGGTGGGCATCACCTCGGTGCCCGGCGCCCTGGCCGGCTTCCCGGCCTGGGTCGGCAGCGCTTTCGGATCGTCGTCCGTGGTTATCGCCACCCTCGTGGCGATCGTTCTCAACCAAATTCTGCCCAAGGACAAAACGGACCTGTCGGGACGGTACTGACCCGGGCACCCGCCGCCCCCCGGGCGGCATCCCACAAACGGACGCGAAGGAGAGAACCATGAGTGAGGTGATGCGGCCGCTGCCCTTCTCCCGGCTGATGCGCTGGGCCCTCGACGAATACCGACGCCAGGAGAGTATCTTCGGCGTCGGCCGGGATAAGTTCTACCGAAACCCCACCGGCGACCGGCTGGCCATTTTCGGCCAGAGGATCAGCTCTCCCATCGGTCCGGCGGCGGGGCCGAATTCCCAGCTGGCCCAGAATCTCGTCGCCGCCTACCTGGCGGGCTGCCGGTTCCTGGAGCTGAAGACGGTGCAGAAAATGGACGGCGAGGAACTCCGGCGGTGTGTTCCCCGTCCCTGCATCAACGCCCAGGACGAGGGCTACAACGTCGAGTGGAGCACCGAACTGACCGTGCCGGAGGCCTTCGCCGAATACGTCAAGGCCTATCTCGCCATCCACGTCCTGGCCCGGGTCACCGGTGTCGCCCGGGAGCGGGATTTCGTGTTCAACATGAGTGTCGGCTACGATCTCGACGGCATCCGGTCGCCAAAGATCGACACCTATATCGAAGGGATGAAAGACGCCGCCGGCACCGCCGTGTGGCGGGAAAGCCTGGCCTGGCTGCGGGAGAATCTCGCCCTGATGCCGGCGGTGTCGGCAGCGGACCTAGACGCCATCTCCCCGTGTGTCAGCGACTCCGTCACCCTCTCCACCCTGCACGGCTGCCCGCCGGATCAGATCGAAACCATGGCCCGGTATCTGCTGGAGGAAAAGGGCCTGCACGTTTTCGTGAAATGCAACCCCACCCTGCTCGGGTACGACACCGCTCGCTCCATCCTGGACGGCATGGGCTACGGTTACGTGGCCTTCGACGATCACCATTTCCGGGACGACCTGCAGTTCGCCGATGCCGTCGGGCTTCTCGGCCGGCTTATGGCCTTGGCCGGCAAACGGGAGCGGGCCTTCGGGGTAAAGATCACCAATACCTTCCCGGTACAGATCACCGGCGGCGAACTGCCGGGCGAGGAGATGTACATGAGCGGCCGGGCCCTGTTCCCGCTCAGCATCACCGTGGCGGCCCGGCTGGCCGAATTCTTCGCCGGCCGGCTGCCCATCTCCTTTTCCGGTGGCGCCGACGCCTTCAATATCGTCGACATCTTCCGCACCGGCATCCAGCCGTTCACCGTCGCCACCACCATCCTGAAACCGGGAGGGTACGAGCGCTGCCGCCAACTCGCCTCGCTGCTCGAGCCGCTGGTGCGGCCGGAACGGAAGGGGATCGACGTCCGCGCCCTATCGGCCCTGGCCGGATCGGTCCAGGCCCGGCGGGAATACCGCAAGGAATTCCGGCCGGTCGCGTCGCGCAAGACCGCCGTTCCCCTCGGTCTCTACGACTGTTTCCAGGCGCCCTGCCGGGACGGCGGCTGTCCCATCGAACAGCAGGTGCCGCAGTATCTGGAACGGGTAGCGGCGGGCGATTACGCCGGCGCCTTCCGTATCATCGCCATCGACAATCCCGTCCCCTCCGTCCTCGGCACCCTCTGCAACCATGCCTGCCAGGGCAAATGTACCCGCCTCGACTATGACTCGCCCCTCCGCATCCGGGCCGCCAAGCGCCTCGCGGCCGAGGCGGCCCAGTCGGCCTTCACCGACCGCCTCGGCCCGACTCCCCTGCGGACGGAGAAAAAGGCCGTCGTCGTCGGCGCCGGCCCGGCCGGGATCGCCGCCGCCCTGTTCCTGCGCCGGAACGGCGTCGGCGTCACCGTGCTGGAACGGCGGGATCGGCCCATGGGCATGGTCCAGTACGTCATCCCGGAGTTCCGCATCGATAGCACGGCCATCCGCCGCGACGTGGCGATGGCGGAAAGGTTGGGCGTCGAATTCCGCTACGGCGTGGCGGTCACCGATGTCGCCGCGTTGCAACGGGAATACGACTTCGTCCTCCTTGCCGTCGGCGCCTGGCAGGCGAGCGCCCCCGCCGTCCGGGACGGTCACGAGCATCTTCTGGACGCCCTGGCATTCCTCGAGGAATCGAAACGGGAACACTGCCGGGTGGAACTCGGCCGGCGCGTGGCGGTGATCGGCGGCGGCGATGTGGCCATGGACTGCGCCCGCGCCGCCCGGCGCGCGCCGGGGGTGGAGGAGGTGACCATCGTCTACCGCCGCACCCGCGAATTCATGCCGGCGGAACCGGAGGAAATCCGCCTCGCGCTCGAGGAAGGGGTCACCATTATCGAGCTGCTGGCGCCGATCCGTTGCGAGCCGGGCGCCCTCCGCTGCGAATATATGGAACTGTCCGATCCCGACGACTCCGGCCGGCGCGGGGTGGTCGGCCTCGGCCGGCAGGCCGACCTGCATTTCGACAGCATCATCTCCGCCACCGGTGCCCGGGTGGACGGGACGCTGTTCGCCGCCGCCGGTTTGGAGACGGATGGGCGGGGACGGCCGGTCCTCGGGCCCGGCAACCGGGCCAGCCAGCCCGGCGTGTATGTGATTGGCGACTGCCGGGCGGGCCCGGCCACCATCGTCGCCGCCGTGGCCGACGCCAAGGCGGCAACAGCGGACATTCTGGCAGGGTGCGGCCTCGAACCCGATTTCCACCGGGTGGACGGCCGCCGCGACCTCGGGCCCCTGTATCAGAAAAAGGGCGTCCTCCGTCCGGCCCTCACCGGCGGCCGCGATGCCGACCGCTGCCTCGGTTGCGATCAACTGTGCGAGATCTGCTGCGACGTCTGCCCCAACC
>JAJBSZ010000059.1 GCA_020861125.1 Planctomycetota bacterium
GGTTGAGGGCCGGCGCGTCGTTGGTGCCGTCGCCGGTGACCGCCACCACCTGGCCGTCCCGCTGCAGGAGGTTGACCAGCCGCATCTTGTGCAGCGGCCGGGCGCGGGACATGACTTTGATCCGTTTCGCCGCCGCCAGGGCCTCCTCGTCCGGTAGAGATTCGAAATCCTCGCCCCGGATGAGGTTGTCGTCCGTGTCGTCGTCCCGCCACAGGCCGGCTTGCCGGGCGATCTCCCGCGCCGTCGCCTGGTTGTCGCCGGTGACCACCTTGACCGCGATGCCGGCGTCCAGCGCCTGCTGGATGGCGGCCGGGACATCGGGGCGGATGGGGTCGCTGATGGCGATGTACCCATCCCACACCAGGCCGGTGATTGCCTCGGCGTTCAGGGGCGCAGTCAAGAAGGCCTGGTCCACTTCCCGGTCGGCGAAGCCGATGATGCGCATGCCCCGATTCTGGTTTCCGGCGGCGTCGGCCAGGATTTCCTGCCGGGCGGCGTCATGCAGCGGATCGACGCCGCCGTCCGGCCTGCGGCGGAATGTGCAGCGGGCGAGGACGATTTCCGCCGCGCCCTTGACGTATAAGACCGGCTGGCCGTCCAGGGCGCTTTTGCCGGCGGTGGCCATAAATTTACGTTCGGTGGAAAAGGTGAGCTGCTGGCGGATGGTGAAGGCCCGGCGCAGGGCCTCGTAGTCGCGACCCTGATCCTGGAGCCAGACGAGAAGGGCGCCTTCCGTCGGATTCCCCAGCGGCACGACGGCATCACCCAGCTGGAGGTGGGCTGTGGAGTTGGCGGCGATGGCTTCCGCCAGCCGATCCGCTGCCGGCCCGTGCGGCGGGAAAGGAAACCGGGCGGCATGGACCCGCATTTCGTTCAGGGTGAGGGTACCGGTTTTGTCGGAGCAGATGACACTGGCGGCACCGACGGTTTCGCAGGCGTGCATTTTCCGCACCAGATTGTTACTGGCCGCCATTTTCCGCACGGAATAGGCCAGCGCCAGGGTAACGCACATCGGCAACCCTTCCGGCACCGCCACCACGATGACCGTAACCGCCACCATAAAATACTGAAGAAACGCACCCAACGCGGTCACCGGCAGCCATTCCGCCGGCCCCCAGCGGACGATCCGCAGGATGATGCCGATGAGGAACCCGGCCGCGAGGAAAATGCCGGCGGCGGTGGCCAAATTGGCGAAGCCACGCCGCCCGGTTTGCTTGAGCGCTTTCGGGAACCATTCCGGATGGCCGATGAGGGTCAGGCCGTCCCGGAGCACTGGTGCCCATATGGGAGCGCACAGGATCAACACCACGCCCGCCAGCAACAGAAACATGTACCATTGCCCGGGCTCCAGCGGCACCCGGACGAGGCGGCCGGCCTGTTCGGCCAGATCGTACACGTCGCCATTGGCGGCGCCGCGGAAGCATTGGGCCACGAAGATGACGGCGGCGGCGAGAAAGGCGCCGACGCCGATGATGGACGCCAGGCGTTCCAATTGCCGGGCCAGGGGCGTCAGGTTGTCGGTGAGTTCCGAGGCGGCGCGGGCAGTCTTGCCGATTTCGGTGGCATCGCCGACGGCGGTGACGCGGATGAGGCCGTGGCCGTCGGCGACGGTGGTGCCGCGCAGCACCACATCTTCGCCGAACGCCGCGTCCTCTGTGGTATCGCCCGCCTCGGGCCGCTTGCGCACCGGTTCCGATTCGCCGGTGAGGCTGGATTCGTTCACGGTAAGGGACACCGCCTCGGTCACCCGGCCGTCGGCGGGAATCTCCATCCCCTGTTCCACAAAAACCAGATCGCCTACCACCACCTCCCGTTTGGGGATGCTCTGGTGCTGGCCGTTCCGGACGACGGGTACGGGTTCGCTGTCCGACTGCTGGTTGAGGATGTCGAACTTTTTCGCGGCTTGGTATTCGTTGATAAAAGCGATGCCGGTGGCGAGCAGAATGGCGATAATGATGCCCACGCCTTCGATGAAATGGCCGTCGGAAAGACCGACGAAAATCGCCACCACCGCCGCAACCATGAGGATGCGGATGATGGGATCGCGAAATTTCTCGAGATACAGGGTCCACCACGGATCCCGTCGCGGCGGGGTCAGGACGTTGGCGCCGTACCGGCGGCGGCTTTCCTCCACCTGGGTGGCGGTGAGGCCGGATTGTGCGTGGCTGTTGCCCGGGGCAGGGGTGTGGGTGGTCATGTGATCGCCTTCCGTGCCTGTGCGGATCGTGCCCGTTCTCGTGCTGTGCTTCCGGGCCGTCTGGCCCGCTGGGTGCTGCCGCCCGAGCTGGTAGTGGCGAAACCCGGGCCCCCATTGTCTTCCATCCCCGGTACGGCGCAACTAAATTTACTGTAAAGTTCCGGCCGCCCTCCTCTACCCAAAGCCGGCTTTCCCCGCACCGTAAAACGGCATCGGCCGCCTGACTCAGACAGCCGGCATAGGAGTCGGCCGACCCCCGGTTTGGCATTCTGGACAAGGCCGATCCACCGCCGGGACGGCATCGCCATGCCGTCCGGTTGCGTTACCCGGCACCAACTGCCGCAAAAAAATCGAGGATTGTGGTAACACTGAAGGATGGCGGAGAACAAACCCGATGACAGAAAATCTCGCTTGTTCGGAAAGGAAAATCCATGAGAACCATATTGTCAATGGCACTGATCGCCGCGTTGGTGTGCGGCTTGTTCGCTTCCCCGGTCCACGCTGCTTCCGCCGTCGCGAATCGTCCAGTACAGGTGGCAGGCAACCGCCATCATCCCGGTCCCGGCGGTCGCCACGGCCCGCCACCGGCACCGCACCACGGCTATCACCGTCCCGGGCCGCCGCCGCCGCACCACAGCCGGCGTCACCATCACCATCGCGGCTCGGGCATCGGCCTGGGCATCGCCATCGGAGCGGTGGTCGGATCCATCATCGCCCACCGGTAATACTGGAATGTAGCCATTTCACGGTCACGGCCGCCGGCATTGCTGGCGGCCGCGACCTTTGGCGGAGAAGTGGAGTTCAGAGAGGTGGCAGCGTCGGGTCAGGGCATGGAATAGAACAGGTCCTTCCGGGCCAAGGCCCGCAGGGACAACGATCCCGGTTCCCGGACCTTGACGGTCACGCCATAGGTATCGAAATTTGGCGGTTCGTCATCGGTCCACCAGATGCGCACCTGCATCTTGTACCAGCCGGGCCGGGCAAAATCCACCGTGCCGCTGTAATCGCGGCCGGGCAGCGCGTGGATTTTTTCCTCCTCGTTGAACGCCAGGGCCACACCCCGGTGGGCCGTGCCTTCCTCGCCGGGATCCATGCCGGCCGAGGCCAGGGCGAAGACGTGTTTGCCGGCCCGGGTGGCGCGGAAGTAGGTGGTCCACTGCAAAACGCCTTGGCGGGAGACGTAGTGTTTCATCTCCGCGTCCCGGGTCATGGAGGCGCCCTGAAAGGTGTGGCGGGAATCGTCCACCATGCCGGTGAGGGACGGGTCGCCCGGCATCCGAACAAAGGCCTCGCCGGCGGGCAGGAGCCAGTATTCGAGAATGGTGCCGTAGCGGAAGCGGCGCATACCCTGCCGCGCCACCGGTTCCATGGGGGTGGTATCCCAGTCGGGATCGAAAAATTCGCCGTCGTCATCCACGATGGGATTCATCGGCGCGGGGCCTTCGCCGGCCGTGAGGGAAAATCCCGATAACGCTACCATGGCCGCCAGCAACAACCCGTACAGGATGCGCATGCCCTGCCTCCTCGGAACCCGGAAGTACGTTTCAGTATATGAGTATACATATTTTGAAACGCGTTTTCCAGTGTCCGTCCACCTCCGGTGACGCCCTTTACCATGAGGTCACCTGTCGGCGTCGGTTTTGCTGTCGTCTCCCGGCAAACTCATCACCGCGTCTTCCACCGCTACCGGCGACGAGAGGCGGACGCTGGACGGGCCCCGCCGCCGTCCACTGCCGGTTTCCTCGATGACACTCATGGTTTTCCATTTTCCGCCCCGGTAGCGGCAATAGAATATGGTGGCCGCGGCGATGGCGTAAAAGAGGAGGATGGCCCACAGGACATACGGTCCCGCGCCCAGGAGGTAGGCGGCGACGCAGGGCAGGGCAAACAGGAACCAGCCGCACAGACCCATCACCAGCATGGAGAACCGGGTGTCGCCGGCGCCGCGGATGGCGTTGCCGTAGAGGATGAAAAACCCGTCGGAAATGGCGAAGCCGCCGGCGAAGCGGACGAAATTAACCGCCATGGCCCGGGTCTCCGGCGTCATGCTCTCTCCCGGCGCGAACAGGGACACCAGTACCTGCGGATAGACTTCGAACAGGATGCACATTCCGGCCATATAGGCCATTATCAGCAGACGGGCGTTTCTCACCGCCCGCACGGCATAGGCCACATCCCGCGAACCGATGCCGTGGCCGACCATGATGGACGCCGCGGCGCCAAGGCCGAGCATGGGGATGAAGGCGGCGCCGTTGACGGAGATGGCGATGCCGGAGGCAGCGGCCACGTTGCCGCCCGCCACGTAGCCGTAGAGGCCCATCAGGATGTTGAACACGGCGAAGGAGCCGATGTCCAGGAGGAGCTGCATGCCGTTGCCGAAGCCGAAACGGAGCATGCGCCAGAGGAGGGCGGGATTGAAGACCCGCTTCGGCCAGGTGCCGAACTCGACCCGGTTGCGCCGCGTGAGAAACAGGATAAAGAACACCAGGACGCCCAGGGCGTCGGTGCCGATGGTGGCGAGACCGGCGCCCACCACGCCCATGCTGGGGGCGCCGAGCCAGAGCGCGAAGCGGTTCAACGCCCCGCCGATCGCCGCCAGGAACCAGCCGCCGCCGTCCAGGTTGGGGCTGCCGCCGGCGCCGAAGATGAGGGCCCAGTTGACCGCGACATTCAGGAAGATGCTGGAGAATCCCACCGCCACCACCGTCCAGGTTTTGTTGCGACCGGTCCAAAAGCACATGATGCCGGAATTGAGGAGCGCGAACACGCTGCCGGTGGCGAGCACCCGGAAATAGGCTTCCTCCTCCCGGGCCAGATCCGCCGCGTGGCCGATGTGGGTAAACATCGGGGCGAGGAGGCTGCCGGCGACGATCAGAATCAGGCCGGCGGCCAGGCTGAACAGGAGGGACTGCCAGACGGCGAGGCCGGTGCGATCGTGGCGTTCCGCCCCTGAATACTGAGCGACAAAGGCGTTGCCGTAGTTGGCCACACCCATGAAGAAGGCCGCCAGCATAAACGAGGTCATGCCGGCCGACAGCGCCGCGGCGATGGAACGCTCCGCGTACCAGGCCAGCATCATCCGGTCGCAGAACAACTTGAAGGCGAAGGTGCCGCTGGACATGATCAGCGGAAATGCGATGCCGAAAACTTCCCGGAGATCGCCGGTGCGTGCGGGCGCGGTGGTGGTGGACATGGTAACCCTGCCAGAATACAATAAAAAGACACGACCGGCTGGCCGGCGCGTCTTGAAAAATCCCGAACCATCCTTATCCTAGTACTTCTAATACTGTCCTGCACAGAAACGCCCAGAAGAAATACCAGGGCATTTCCGGATGACGATACCCATTGCCACTGCCGGCGGCCCGGTGCCGGAACCCGGCGGTGACGAAACCCTTCCCCGCCCGGGGTTCCGCCGCTCGGGAAAACCGGGTGCGGTTCCGTATTGTACGTCCCCGCTGACTGCGTGTAAAGATAGGCCGTAATGCCCAATACCCTGGACGACAGTATCCAATACTGCAAACACGTCGGTCCGGCCCGGGCGGAAGATTTCGCCCGGCTCGACGTGCATACTGTCAGGGATCTCGTCTGGACCTTTCCCCGCGACATGTCCGACCGTTCCAATCTTCATACCATCGCCGACTGTCCGGAGGGGTCTCCGGTCACCATCGTCGCCACGGCCGTCAGCGTGGCTGAGCGCGCCGCCCGGCGTCGGGGCCGGGGCGGCGGTCGCGGTGCGCCGGTGAGCGTCACCACCGCCGAGTTTACCGACGAATCGGGCAAGCTCCTGGAGGTGACCTGGTTCAACCAGCCCTGGTTGAAGGACAAGCTGGCGGGCAATCGGGTGCTCCTCCACGGCAAGGCCCGCCGCCGGGGCCGGCGGCTGGTGATGGAGCACCCGCTGTACGAGATCGTTCCGGGCGACGCTCCCGTCGCCACGCTGAATTTCGGCCGCATCGTCCCCATCTACCCCTGCACCGGCAACCTCTCCCAGGCGGTGTGGCGGAAAGCCATGGCCCACGCCCTGGATACCCGGCTGGAAGGGCTCGAGGATCCGTTGTCCGAGGAACTCCGTCGCCGGCGGGATTTTCCCGAACTCCGCGAAGCGGTGCGGGCGATGCATTTCCCGGGCGATCGCGGCCAATGGCAACGCGCCCGGCGGCGGCTGGTGTGGGATGAGTGCTTTTTCCTGCAACTGGCGGTACTGGCGGCGCGGCGCCATGCCCTGCACGACCTTCCCGGGCGGCAGTTCGTGATCGGGCCGGAACTGGACAGCCGTATCCGCCGGCTGTACCCGTTCCGCCTCACCCCGGCGCAGGACAAGGCGGTGCGGGAGATCGCCCAGGACATGCGGAGCCCGTTGCCCATGCAGCGGCTCCTGCAGGGAGACGTCGGCAGCGGCAAAACCGCGGTCGCCGCCTATGCTCTGCTGGCGGCGGTGGCCAACCGAACCCAGGCCTGCATCATGGCGCCGACCAGTCTGCTGGCGCGGCAGCACCACGAGACCTTCACCCGCTTTCTCGCCAACAGCGACAACGCCCGGGTCCGGATGGGCGTGCTGGTGGGTGGCATGCCGGCGGCGGAACGGCGGGTGGTGGTGGAGCGGCTGGCCAACGGCAGCCTGGACATCGTCGCCGCCACCCATTCGGCCATCGGCGACCATGTCGCTTTCCACGATCTCGGGCTGGTGGTGATCGACGAACAGCATAAATTCGGGGTCCGGCAGCGATTTGAACTGGGGCGGAAGGGCGTACGTCCGGACACCCTGGTCATGACCGCGACGCCCATCCCCCGCAGCCTGGCCCTGTCGGTGTACGGCGACCTGGACCTGAGCGTCATCGACGGTTTACCGCCCGGCCGCAAACCGGTCCTGACCCGGTGGGAGCCGCAGTCGCGGCCCGGCCGGGGGTGGTAGCTCACCAGGGGCGACCTCGCGCGGGGCCGGC
>JAJBSZ010000069.1 GCA_020861125.1 Planctomycetota bacterium
TTGCGGCTGAAGCGGGAGGCGAGCGGCAGCGGGGAATGTATTCTGGTGGCCGACGCTGCCGGGGCGGCGGCGGAGGTGGCGCGCCGCACCGGCCGGGTGCTTCTCACCACCGGCGTCAAGGACCTGGCGGCTTTCACGGTTGTTCCCGAATATCGCCAACGGCTGTTTCTTCGCGTCCTGCCGGCGCCCGCATCGCTGCGGGAATGCGCGCGGTTGGGCTTCCGCAGCAGCCACGTCATCGCCATGCAGGGGCCGTTTTCCCGCGAGCTCAACCGGGCCATCCTCACCAATTTCGCTATCCACCTCCTGGTCACCAAGGACGGCGGCAGCGCCGGCGGCTTTCAGGAGAAATTGCTGGCGGCGGCCGATGCCGGCGTCGAAGTCGTGGTGATCGGCCGGCCGCCGGAGCGGGATGGCTACCCCTTCGACGCGCTTCTGGCGGTGCTGGTGCGCGCCCTGGAGGGCAGGTCATGAAGATAACCCTGGTCGGCATGGGCATGGGCGATAGGAGCGGTCTCACCGCCGCCGCCACCGCTGCCCTGGCGGCGGCGGACGCCATCATTGGCGCCGGGCGCCTGGTGGCCGCCCTGCCGGCGGACTGGCCGGGCGAACGGGTGATCGCAACCTGGCCGGAGGCGGTGGCGGCCAGCATCGACGCCAGTCCACAATGGCAACGGGTGTGCGTCGCCCTGAGTGGCGACGTCGGGTTTTACAGTGGCGCCCACCGCCTGCTGGATCTGCTGCACGGTCGCGAGGTCGACCTGCTGTGCGGCGTTTCCACCCCGCAGTACCTGGCCGCCCGCCTGCGCCGGCCCTGGCAGGATTTCCACCTGGTCAGCGGCCACGGGCGGGAGTGCGATCCGCTGGCGGAGATCCTCAACCACCGCACGGTGCTGTTCCTGACCGGCGGCGGCGGCGACCCGGCCTCCCTCGCCAATGCGTTTTGTGCGGCGGGATTGGACGGGGTGGCCATGACGGTGGCCGAGAATCTGGCGACGCCGGCGGAGCGCATCGTCACCGTCACCGCCCGCGAGTGTCAGGCCCTACGGTTCGCGCCGCTGTGCTCTGTTCTCGTGGACAACGACCGCACCTTCCGCCGCGCGGTCGTGGCTCCTGGAGTCGAGGACGAAGCCTTCTGCCGCGGCAGGGCGCCGATGACCAAGCGCGAGGTCCGGACCCTGGTTCTGTCCCTCCTCCAGCCGCGGCCGGACTCGGTGGTGTACGACATCGGCGCCGGCACCGGGTCGGTGGCGGTGGAGGTGTGCCTACTGGCGCGGCGCGGGCGCTGTTTCGCCATCGAACGGGACGGCGCGGCGGTGGCTTTGCTGGAACAGAACCGCGAGCGTTTCGGCGTCTACAATTTACGGATCGTCCCGGGCGAAGCGCCCTCCGCCCTGGCTGGCCTGCCACCGCCCGACGCTGCCTTTATTGGCGGCAGCGGCGGGCAGTTTCGGGCGATAGTCGAGGCTCTGCTGGCGGCCAATCCCAGCGTCCGTCTGGTGGCCACCGCCATCAGTCTGGACACACTGGCCACGGCCGTCGCCACCTTGGAAGCGTTGGCGGTGCCCCGGCTGGAGGTGAGTCAGACGGCGGTGCACCGCACGGTGGTCCGCGGCGGCCACCGCATGCTGGCCGCCATGAATCCGGTGTTTCTCCTCAGCGGAGGCGGCGGCGATGGCAGATGACGTCCCGAGATTCCTGGTTGCCGCCCCCGCCAGCGGCTCGGGCAAGACCACCGTCTGCCTGGGGCTTCTCGGCGCCCTCCTCCACCGCGGGTGTCGGCCGGCTGCGTTTAAATGCGGGCCGGATTTTATCGACCCGCTCTACCATCGGGAAGTGTTGGGAATTCCGGGCCGCAACCTCGACGCCTTCCTCTCCCCTCCCCCCATCGTCCGCGGCCTGTTGCGTCACGGTGCCGAAGCCGCCGAGCTGGCGGTGGTGGAAGGGGTCATGGGCTACTACGATGGCGTCGGCGGGAGCGATCGCGCCAGCAGTTGGGACATCGCCCGGATCACGGCGACGCCGACGGTGCTGGTGGTGCCGGCGCGGGGCGCGTCCCTGTCCCTGGCGGCGGCGGTACGGGGATTTGTCTCCTTCCGGCCCGACAGCCGAATTGCCGGCGTCATCCTCAACCGCTGCGGCGGCGGCCACGCCGAGCGGACGGCCCGCATGCTGGAGGCGGAAACGGGCATCCGGGTCTATGGCTGGCTGCCGGACCTGCCCGAGGCCGCGCTGCCGCACCGGCACCTGGGTCTGGCCACGCCCGACGCGGTGGCCAATCTCCGGGAAAAAATTTGCCGGTTGGCGGAAACGGTGGAGGAGTCCGTGGATGTCGACGGCGTAGTGGCCCTGGCCGCCACCGCCCCGCCCCTGGCGGACCGGCTGCCCGATGTACGCCGTCCGGTGACGGCGGCGGTGCGCATCGCGGTGGCCCGGGATGCGGCTTTCCGTTTTTATTACGAGGAAAATCTGGAGCTCCTGCAGACCTGCGGCGCGGAACTGGTATTTTTCAGCCCGCTGCGGGATCCGGCCCTGCCCGAGGCGATCGGTGGTCTGTACCTTGGCGGCGGCTTCCCGGAACTCTTCGCCCGGACGCTGGCCGAAAATGTCTCCATGCGGCAGAGCGTCCGCGCCGCCGTCGCCTCCGGCCTGCCGACCGTGGCCGAATGCGGCGGGTTTCTCTATCTGCAGCAGGAGCTGGCCGACAGCGACGGCACGGTGTTCCCGATGGTCGGCGCGGTGGCGGGAGTGAGCCGCAACGCCGGCCGGCTCACCCGCTTCGGCTACATTACCGTCACCGCGGATCGCGCCAGCCTCCTCTGCGCCGCAGGGGAAACGGTGCCGGCACACGAATTCCACCACTGGGACAGCACTGCCCCGGGCGATGCCTTCCAGGCCCGTCGCGCCGGTCGGGACGAGGCATGGCGCTGCATCGTCGCGGGCGACACCCTCCACGCCGGGTTTCCGCACCTGTATTTCTGGAGCCGGCCGGACCTGGCCCAGCGCTTCGTCGCTGCCGCCGGCGAGTTTTCGGGTGGCGGGTGATGGCGGCGCTTCTCGTCCTGTCGGCCGCCTTTCTCCTGGACCTGTTGTGCGGCGACCCGCGCTGGCTGCCGCATACCGTGGTGGCGATCGGCCGGTTGATTGAACGGGCCGAGGCCGGGCTGCGCCGGCTATTCCCCGCCACGCCGACCGGGGAACGGCTGGCGGGAACGCTGGTGGTGCTGGTGGTGGTGAGCGTGTCGTGTCTGACGGTGACGGGCCTGAGGGCGGCGGCGGCCACCGTGCACCCCGGGGCGGCGCTGGCGGTGGAGGTTTTTTTCGGCTACCAGGCCCTGGCCACGACCAGCCTGCGGCAGGCGGCAGGCGCCGTGCTGGAGAGACTGCAGGCGGGCGATCTGGCCGGCGCCCGAACCATGCTGTCCCATATCGTCGGCCGGGACACCGCCGGGCTGGATGCCCCCGGCATCGTCCGGGCGACGGTGGAGACGGTGGCCGAGAACACCTCGGACGGGGTGCTGGCGCCGATGCTGTACCTCTCCCTCGGCGGAGCGCCGCTGGCCATTGTCTACAAGGCGATCAATACCATGGACAGCATGCTTGGTTACCGGAACGATACCTACCGCGATTTCGGCTGGGCGGCGGCGCGGCTGGACGACAGCGCCAACTTTCTGCCGGCCCGGATCACCGCCCTGTTGATGATCCCGGCCGCCTGGATCTGCGGTCTGGACGGGCGCGGGGCGTGGCGGATCTTCCGCCGCGATCGGCACCGGCACACCAGCCCCAACGCCGGCCAGCCGGAAGCGGCCGGCGCCGGCGCCCTCGGCATCCAACTGGGCGGCCCGGCGGTGTATGGCGGCCGGCGGGTCGAGAAACCCACCCTCGGCGATGCCGTCCGCCCGGCCAGGCCGGACGCCATCCTGCGCGCCCTCCGTCTGATGCAGGCCACCGTCGGCCTCGGCTTTCTCCTCTGCTGTGCGGTGGCGCTGGCGCGGTGGCGGCTGGTGGCGGGAGGATGGCCATGGCGGTGATCCACGGCGGCGATTTTTACGAATATCAACGGCGCCACGGCCGGCGGCCGCTGGATTTCTCCGCCAGCCTCAATCCCTACGGCCCGCCGCCCGCCGTCCTTCGGGCGGCGGCCGGGGCGGTCGCCGACACCGCCGTCTATCCGGCTCCGCAAAGCCGGGAGCTGCCCGAGGCCCTGTCCCGCCACACCGGGGTGGCTGCCGAGCGCCTGATGTGCGGCAACGGTGCGGTGGAAATCCTGTATCGGGTGGTGCTGGCCCGACGGCCGCGGCGGGCGCTGGTGGTCGTGCCCACCTTTGCCGAGTACGAACAGGCCCTGGCGACGGTGGGCTGCCGGGTGGACCACCACCTCCTCCTTCGGGAAAACGGCTTCCGCCTGGATAACGGAATCCTGGACCAGTTGCTGCCGGGGGTGGACATGCTGTTTTTCTGCCAGCCAAACAATCCGACCGGCGAGGTGGTGGCGCCGGATCTGCTGGCGCGGATGCGGGAACGCTGCGCCGAGAACGGCACGCTCATCTTCGCGGATGAATGTTTTCTGCCGTTCGTGCCGGAGTCGGAGACGTACTCCCTGCGGCCGTGGCTGGAAAGTGGCCGGGGCTTGTTCCTCCTCGGCAGCTTCACCAAGCTCTACGGCATGGCAGGCCTGAGGCTCGGGTACGGCATGGGCGATCCGGACTTGGTGCGGGCGATGGCCGACAGCGGGCCGCCGTGGAGCGTTTCCGGAATCGCCCAGGCGGCGGGGAAGACGGCGCTGGCGGAGACCGCCTTTGTGCGCCGTTCCCTGGACCGGCTGCGGGCAGACGGGCAGGAGCTGGCGGCCGCCCTGCGCCATCGCGGCTGCGCGGTCTGGGGCTCGCGGGCCAATTTTCTTTTTTTTCATTCTCCCGTGCCCGAGCTGGCGGAGCGGTTACTCGAGGCCGGGATCATGATCCGCGATTGCGCCTCCTTCCGCGGTCTGACGACCGGGTTTTACCGTGTGGCGGTGCGGACGCGGGGAGACAACGAGCGGTTGCTGCGCACCTTCGACACCATTATGGATGGGCACTGATGGCCAAGGCAATCATGATTCAGGGCACGGCTTCCAGCGCCGGCAAGAGTTTTACCGCCACCGGTCTCTGCCGGATTTTCCGCCAGGACGGCTTCGCGGTGGCGCCGTTCAAAAGCCAGAATATGGCCTTGAACAGTTTCATCACCCGCGATGGGTTGGAAATGGGTCGGGCCCAGGTGGTGCAGGCCGAGGCCGCCGGCGTCGAACCGTCGGTTCTGATGAATCCCATCCTCCTGAAACCCACGGGCGACGCCACCAGCCAGGTGATCGTCGACGGCGAGGTCGCCGGCACCATGGCCGCGGCCGAGTACTATCGCCGTAAACGGGACCTCATGCCGGTGGTGCGACGGGCCTACGACGCCCTGGCGGCGGCGCATGACATCATCGTCATCGAAGGCGCGGGCAGTCCGGCCGAGATCAACCTGCGGGAGGATGACCTCGTCAACATGGGCCTGGCCGCCATGGCGGACGCGCCGGTCCTGTTGGTCGGGGACATCGACCGGGGCGGCGTCTTCGCCAGCCTCTACGGCACGGTGGCGCTGGTGGCGGCGGAGGAGCGGCAGCGCATCCGGGGCCTGGTCATCAACAAGTTTCGCGGTGACGTGGACCTCCTCCGCCCGGGTTTGACCCAACTCGAGGCGCTGACCGGCGTCCCGGTGATCGGCGTGGTTCCCTGGCTTGGGGTTGACATCGACGACGAGGACAGCCTCTCCCCCCGTTTGTCGGCCGACGGTGGCACGGGAAAGCCGTTGACCGCGGCCGTCGTCCGGCTGCCGCGGCTGGCGAATTTCACCGACTTCAACCCGCTGGACCGGTCGCCGTTTTTCCGCCTGCGGTATGTGGCGTCGGTGGAGCAGCTTGGCGCCCCCGATCTGGTGATCTTGCCCGGCAGCAAAAACACCATGGCGGATCTCGCCTGGCTGCGGCAGAACGGACTGGAAGCGGCGGTGAAGGGACTGGCCCGGGCCGGTGTGCCGGTGGTGGGGATCTGCGGCGGCTTCCAGATGCTTGGCCGAACCCTGGCGGATCCAGACGGGGTGGAAGCCGGCGGCACCATGCGCGGCATGGAACTCCTGCCGATCCACACCCGGTTCACGGCCCGCAAAACCAGAACCCGGGTCACCGCCTCGGTGGCGGCGGTGGACGGCTTCTTTTCCGGTTTGGCGGGCGCCCGAGTCTACGGCTATGAAATCCACATGGGATGCAGCCAGTTGGAAGGCTCAGCCCAAGCTTTCTGCCGGCTGGACGGCGCCGCCGGCACGGTGGACGGCGCCGTGGTTGGCAATGTCCTCGGTACCTACCTGCACGGCCTGTTCGACAGCGGCACGGTGGTCACCCGTTTGGCCGAGCGGCTGCTGGCGGCGAAAGGGCTGGACCACCCCGTTGCGGCCACGGGGGATCAGCGCCAGCACCGCGAGCGCCAGTACGACCTCCTCGCCGCCGCCCTGCGGGAGTCCCTCGACCTCGACGCCATCTACCGGCTACTGCAACTGCCCGCACCGGGATCCCGCCAATAACCGGTCACGCCGGCAGCAACCGTCCGAGGTGTTCGACATAGAGGTCGGCCCAGGACGGCAGCGACCCCAAGCCTTCCCGATGCACCGTCACGGCGAATCCGGCCCGCGTCAGGACGGCGGCCCAGCTGTCGTCGCTGTCGCCGGCGATGTCGTGTCGGGCGTGGTCGCCGGCCACCAGCATCAGCGGCGCGAGCAGGACCCGCCGTGGCGGCCGCGCCGCCTGCCGGAGCGCCTCGACGACGTCGGCGGCCAGCGGCGGCGACTCCACCGTACCGATGTGGATGCCCGCACCGTATTCCCGGCGCAACACCGCCTCCAGCCGGGAAAACACCCGCTGGGACAACCGGGCGTTGCCGTGACCCACCAGCACCAAGGCCGCCTCGGCCGCCCGGGCCCGCGCCACCAGCGGCGCCAGGGCGGCGGCGGCCCGGCGGAGGGAGGGTTCGCGGCCGTCGCCGGTGACCCGCGCCGGTTCCCCCAGAGGCAGGCGGGGGAATGGACGCCGCGCCGGGGTCAC
>JAJBSZ010000129.1 GCA_020861125.1 Planctomycetota bacterium
TTGGCCGCAAGACGCTCGTCTGCTTACCTGTCACCCCGGGTATATAAACCCACGGCGCCGCCGAAGGCGGCAAGGCGATCTCATGCGGTGGCGCGATCGTAGGCGTCGGCGGCTGTGCTGCCGTAGCTGGCGCCGGACGGATTGTTGTGTTTCATTATCAGGGCGGCCGGCCGGGAATCAAGGTGCCGGAGAATTGCCAGGGCGCTGTCCACGTCGGTGAGGTTGGTCTTGCCTGGATGCTTGCCGAACTGCACCAAGCCTTCCTCGGACAGGCAGGATACCAACCCCCGACCGGGCGCAATGAAGCGGCAGTCGCCCAGGTGGACATTGCCCGAAACCAATTCGTACAGCGCCGCCTCCTGGCCGGGGTTTTCCCCGTACCGCAACCCCTTGCGGATAGCCTCGCCGTTATCATCGATCACCCAACTCCGTTTCCGGTACACCAGGGTTTGGTCGCCCAGGGTAATGGTCATGTCCTCCGGAAAATGGTCGTCCATCACCGTCCTGTACATCGTTTTGATATCGGTCATGATGTTTGCTGTCCGTTTACTGGGCGAACGCCGGGCGGTCCGCCCCGGCCGTCGCCGATCCATGAAATCCCTCATGCTACAGTGGTAGGATAACTCCCGCATCCAGAGGGAAAATGGCTCGGCAGCATGTTTTTTGCTCCGGCGGTTACGGAGCAAAATAGGGTGCGAGAGACATTTTGATGCCGCTGGCGCGGAGGCGCGGCAGCCTACACTGGTACTACAGCCCGCCCAGGGCCGGCACCAGGTGCTCCGGGCGTCCCGCGTCAGACGAAACCCGTTTTCCAGGCAGTACATAGCCGTCGGCTGGCCACTGCCCGCTGCCAACCGGCAGGCACTGTTTGGCACCGCCGGCCCGTCCGGCACATCTCGGGAGATCCTAACTCTATTTATTTTAGGGAAATACCGAGGACAGTCAAGACTCCAGAATCGTTACCCGGCCGATGCCGCCGGGAAAGGTCGGCCGCGGGATTTTTCTTTGCAAGCCCGGCGGCCGCTGGTAATCTGGTAAATCCGACAGCCCACCGGCAGCGCACCGCCGGCCAACCCGCGGCGACGCGGAGGAGAGCATGATGCCACGCCCGATCAAAATCGCCCCGTCCATTCTCGCCGCAGACTTCCTGCACCTTGGCGACGAAATCCGCCGGATGGAGGATGCCGGCGCCGACATGCTGCATTTCGACGTCATGGATGCCCATTTCGTTCCCAATTTGTCTTTGGGCGTCGGTATGTTGGAAAGCATCCGGAAAGCCACTTCCCTGTATCTCGACGTCCACCTTATGATGGACAATCCGGAACAATACCTCGAAACCTTCGCTGCCGCCGGCGCCAACGGACTTACCATCCATCTCGAAATCCACCCCGAACCCGACGCCATTCTCGATGCCATCGGTTCCCATGGCATGGATCGCGGTCTGTCCCTCAACCCGGACAAGCCGGTGGAGAAGCTGGCCCGCCGGGTTTCCCGGGTGGACCGACTCCTCCTGATGAGCGTATTTCCCGGATTCGGCGGCCAGGCCTTCATTCCTGAATCCATCGAACGGTTGCGGCAAGCCCGGGCCCTCCTCGATGCCGAGGGCCGGTCGGAGGCGGAGTTGCAGATCGACGGCGGCATCAGTCCGCAGAACAGCGCCGACGTCATCGCCGCCGGTGCCGACAACCTGGTGGCCGGCACCGCCATCTTCCGGGCACCCGATCCGGCGGCGGCCATCCGGGCCCTTCGCGGCTAGGCTGTGTGGTACGAGTTTTCGAGCGCAAAATCGGAATATACCTGGCTCGGTAAATCCCGCCGAGAGGGCAGGTTCGAGGCCAATGGCAGTTCTCCTGACAGCTTGAAACGGTACCAATTAAGGGTGGCGCTCCCCCCGGTTCGCAGACAAGGGTCCCTGAAGCCATGTCCGAAGACTTCGAAGCCCTCTACAACACCGCCCATTTGCCCGTGCTTGTCTGCCGCCGGGACGACCCGACGCAGGTCGTCTTTCGCAACCCGGCGGCCAAACTCACCGCTGCGGTGGCGATGGACGAAGACCCGACGTCGCGCCGGATAGTATCCCTGGCCGATGCCCTGCCCTGCAAACGGGCGGAACGTTACCATGCCCTGATCAGCTGTCTTGGTTCCGGCGGATGCGTGGACGGCATGGACGTGGAGCTGGCGTCCCCGCAGGGCGGATCGAACTTCGTTCGTGTATATGCCAATGCCGCGACCGTGGGCGGCAACGAATATTTCATCCTGTATCTGGTGGCGGGCGACCGTGACGGCGAGCGGGCCAGCCGCCGCGAGGTGATGGCGCAGATTCTCGAAGCCAGTTACCGGTTTACCGACGCCAACGACGCCATCCAGGCCATTCTGTCCCTGGCCGGCGCCCATGCCGGGGCGAGCCGCGCCTTTATTTTCGAGGACATCTCGCCCGATACCGCCCGCAACACCTACGAATGGTGCGCCCCCGGTGTGGAGCCGATCCAGCACAAGCTGCAAAACCTGGACCGCGATTCCTTCGACTACAAATCCTTCACCCAGGCCTCGGGCATGCTGATTTCCAGCGATACCTGCCGCCTGCCCCTGCGGGAGCGGGAAACCATGCTGAGTAACGGCATAAAATCCCTGGCCATCCTCTCCCTCTACCACTATGACGCGCCCCTCGGGTTTATCGGGTATAATGACTGCCGCTCCCGCCGGCAGTGGACTCGGGAGGACGTCCAGCTCCTGCAGGATACCGCCAGTATCGTCTCGTCCCTGATCTCCCGGCGCGACGCCGAAAACAAATCCCGCATGGGCCGGGCGGTATTGCAGACGGTGACCGATAATCTGGAGGAGATGGTCTATGTGTCCGATCCGGAAACCAGCGAACTGAAATTCGTTTCCAAATCGCTCCAGAAGGCCATCCGCAAACCGCTGGCGGATATCATCGGCCAACCGTGCTGGCAGGTTCTGCACCGGCACCAGAATGGCGTCTGTTCCTTTTGCCCCGTACCCAAGGTGCTGGAGCGGGAACGGGACGGCGAAGGGGGGAGTTACATCTGGGAGCTGCACAACCGCCATTCCGGCAAATGGTACATGGTTAAAGACTGTTTGGTGGACTGGATCGACGGCAAACGCGCTCACCTCGGCACCTTTGTCGATATCACCTACCGTAAACAATACGAGGAACAACTGAAGCGCTTCGCCTCCACCGATGCCATGACCGATGTCTACAACCGCAAGTGGGGCACGGGAAAACTGGCGGAACTGTTCCAGGCGCCGGCGGAGGAACGGGCCCGGCAGTCCCTCGCCTTCATCGATATCGACGGCCTAAAGGCGGTGAACGACCGGCTGGGCCACCAGGTCGGCGATGAGATGATCGTGAACATCATCCGCATCCTGTTCTCCTGCATCCGCAAGGACGACTTTATCGTACGCTGGGGTGGCGACGAGTTTCTCCTCTTCCTCAACTGCCCGTTGTCCGACGCCCAACGGGTGATGGAAAAAATCGCCTTCGGCCTGGATCATTTCAACGCTCACCATCATAACCAGTACCGCGCGTCGGTCAGCTACGGCCTGGTGGATTTTTCCGAACCGTTTGCCAGCCTGAACGAACTGGTGGGAGAAGCCGACAAACGCATGTACAACCATAAGAGTCAGAAAAAACGCCAGCCACGGCCGTCCAGCCGACTGTAACGTGCCGCCGTCAGTTCCCGCCCGATTGGCTGGTCGGTTCCCGCCGTCCGGTGGAACGCGTGGCTGTCGGCCACGGCCACAGCTTTCTCCCTTGACAGCGGATCGATTATCACTATTATGTGCCACTTGCGATCATCGGACCGGGCACTGACGCCGGTCCGGATTCGGGAAACAGCGGGGAGTGGCGCAGCTTGGTAGCGCGCTTCGTTCGGGACGAAGAGGCCGCAGGTTCAAATCCTGTCTCCCCGACCATTACCACCTGACATCGGACTGGACCCTCGCGTCCAGTCCGCTGTTTTTTTACCCACCTCCGATTGCAGCTCGGCTTTCCAGACTGGCAAATACCTCCGTGAAACATTACCTTCTTCTGCCACACCCGACAAAGCCTTGCAATCCGGATCCCCTTTCATAAACTATCACCGTTAACTAGTCCGAAAAGGGGAATCCGCATGACGACCAAACTCGAAAAATACAACGAAAAGCGCCATTTTACCAAGACGGCAGAACCGCGGGGGAAGGTGGCGAAGAAGCGGGTGAAACGGCTGCATTTTGTTGTCCAGCACCATATCGCCAGTCGCGATCATTACGACCTGCGTTTGGAATGGGATGGCGTCATGAAGAGCTGGGCCGTGCCCAAAGGGCCGTCCTATGACAGCCATGACAAACGGCTGGCGGTGCAGGTGGAGGATCATCCGCTGGAATACCGCCATTTCGAGGGCAACATTCCCAAAGGCGAATACGGCGGCGGGGTAGTGATGATTTGGGACGAGGGCTATTGGCTTCCCTACGGTGACGCCGAAGAGGGGTTTGCGTCGGGGTCGCTCAAATTCACGCTGGAAGGGCAGCGCCTCAAGGGCAAATGGGCCCTGATCCGCCTCAAGGTAAAGGCGGGAGAAAAGGATCACAACTGGTTGCTCATCAAGGAGCGGGACGACTACACCGGTTCCGCCGACATCGGGGAGTTCACCACCAGCATTACCACCGGGCGCACCATGCAGGAGATCGAAGAGGGGAAAAACCCCCAAGCCGAGGACGAACCGGAGAAGCCCGCCCGGGCAAAAACCGGCAAGAAACCGCCCCGGCAAAAACTCACGGACTTTACCCTGACCAATACCGAAAAGGTTTTGTATCCGGAAGCGGGTGTAAGTAAAGGCGACGTCGCCGCCTACTACCTCAAGGTCGCCGGGCGGATGCTTCCCTATCTGGAAAAGAGAATTCTCAGTGCCGTGCGCTGCCCCAACGGCGTGGGCGGGTCCTGTTTTTTCAAGAAGCACCCCACCGGCGAAAACCGGGGTCTGGTCACCGTCACCGTTCCGGCCGCCCACGGCACGATGGAACAGTATTACTATATCGCCGACGTCTACGGCATGATGTACGAGGTGCAGATGAACACCCTGGAATTCCACACCTGGGGCAGTCGCATCGACTATCTGGAAAAACCCGACATCATGGTGTTCGATCTCGATCCGGACGAGGGGATGGACCTGGCGCGGATACGGCAGGGAGTCCGGGATCTGAAAAGCATACTGGACGACCTGTCCCTGCAATCCTACCTCAAAACGAGTGGCGGCAAGGGTTATCACGTCGTGATTCCCTTCCGGCCCGCCGCCCTGTGGGACGCCTTCTACTCCTTCAGCCAGAACATCGCAAAAACCATGGAAGCCCGCTGGCCGGATCGCTACACCAGCAATGTCCGGAAGGTCAAACGGAATAACCGGATCTTCATCGATTGGATGCGCAACGGCCGCGGCGCGACCAGTGTGGCGCCCTATTCGGTGCGGGCCCGGGAGGGAGCCGCCGTCTCTATGCCCATCGCCTGGAAGGAGCTCGACACCGTCACCCCCCAGGGCATCGACATGGAACAGGCGGTAGCGCGACTGCGGCGCAAAGACCCTTGGGAAGATTTCTTCGACAACGGCCAGCGGTTGAAATAGCCCGCGGCCCGCGCACCCTCCGGACGAACTGGCGACCGCCGCCACGATGGCGACGGGTAACGGCAATCCGGATGGTGGAACCCCACTAGAGGTCCTACGACCAGCCTACTCCTTGGATTCTTCCAGCATCCGTTTGGCCCATTCCACCGCATCTGCATCGGAAGGGTAGGTCGGACCTTGATCCACTATTCTTTCCAGAAATTGGTTCGCCTCTTCCGGGTGTTCGGTATTAAGGAGAATACGGGCGGTGAGGGTGAGCAACTGTACATCGTCCGGGAACGTTTCCCGCGCGGTTGACAGGATCTCTAGGGCCTTCTTTCCGTTGCCCTCAAGGAAGAGGAGGCTTGCCAAACGAAGAAAGGCATTCTCATCGCCATATCCGGCTTCAACGGAAGCCGTAAAGCGAGCTTTTGCTTCTTCCTTGTTACCCAGCTCCTGGTTGAACAAGCCAATCAGGGCATTCTGGTTCCACCGTGAGGCTCTGTTGTCCAGACCCGGGTTTTCAATAAGAAGATCGTAGGATCGGGTTACGAAATCCAGAGCTTCCTGCCAGCGGCGGGCATCCGCGTGGAGCACCCCAAGGTTGTGCCAGACCTGGTATCGGTCACGGATCACAAGGTCAGAACCCAGCAAGGTTGTATAGGCAGCTATCGCCTTCTCATGTTCACCGGTGGCGATACGGTAAAAACCGTTCGCCAAATGGAGGAACATGTTGTCGCCACCGAGCGATTCCAGATATGCCATGCCTTTTGCTGCAGTTTCCATGTCACCAGTGATAACCGAAAGCATTATTCCACGGGCGACGACCTCAAGGTCTGTGGGGTCGTGGGCGAGGAGAGACCGGTAGATTTCGTCTACCTGTTCGTACCATCCAGCCCGACCCAAGGCAAAGGCGGCGGCCAGCAACATGTCGCGATCGCCGGGAAAGATCTCGAGGCCACGGCGAACATAGTCCATACCGCCATCAAGATCACCGGCATACATGATCCTCCAGGCGGCGTAGGAATAGAGCTCGGGAATGCCGGGATTCAATGCCAACGCCTTGTCCCAGTACCCACGGGCGATGGCAAGGTCCTCGTGATGCCAAATGTCTCCGAGCATTATATACGCAAGGTAATTGTTAGGAGCCAGCGTGACGGCACGTTCCAATATCGAGCGGGCCTTCTCGTACTCCTTAAGACCGTAATACACGGCACCGAGAACCATGACGGCCGCGGGTTGGTCAGGATCGACGGCCAGCACCTCCTCCACGAGCTCCTTCGCCTCATGGTAGGAAAAGTTGGCAAGTGCTTCCACGGCCTGGATAATCCGGTCTTCCTCGCTTGGAGTGCCGTTGTCCTCGGCCGAAGCTGCGTCAGTCCCGAAGCCCAGCCCCAGGGCAACCATAACTGCAACCACGGGTATGCAGTTGAGTTTCACTGTTTTCCTTTGAAAGTGTTCTGGGAAAAGCAAATACTGTTTCACCGTACGAAGAAGTTATATAT
>JAJBSZ010000281.1 GCA_020861125.1 Planctomycetota bacterium
ACCCCAGAGTCCGCCCCGTATTTTTTTTGCGCCGCCCAGCACGAAATGGCGCGGGCACCGACAGGCAACGATCGCGAGTAAAGGACGCGGAAATGTACCGGGAGAAACCAGGCAGGCTGTTTGTCACATATGCCATACCGCAGACGGTGGGGCTGCTGCTCAATTCCATTTACCTCATCGTCGACGGCATTTTCATCGGCAACCGGCTGGGACGCGAAGCCATGGCGGCGGCGGCGGTGGCGGTACCGGTCATCGAAATCCTCATCGCCGTGGCGCTGGCCATTTCGGTGGGGGCCGGCGTCATCATTTCGGGCAGCTTCGGTCGGCAGGACGATACCCGGGCCAATGCCGCTTTCACCCTGTCCCTGGCCATGGCGGTGACGGTGGCCCTCGCCATCGCGGTGTTGGGGAACGTCTGGATCGACGCGCTGGCCGTCCGCCTCGGCGCGACGCCAGACATCCACACCGAGGCAGTCGTATACCTATGGTATATCGTCACCGGATCGCCGTTTCTCATCGGCAGCTTCGCATTCAGCGCCTACGCCCGCGCCGACAACCGGCCGAAGCTGGCCATGACGGCGCTGGCTGTCGGGTCGGTGTCCAATATCATCCTCGACTACGTCTTCCTCTATCCTCTCGACCTTGGCATTGGCGGCGCCGCCCTGGCCACCGCCATCGGGCCCCTGTTCAGCGTGGCGATCCTCCTACCGCACTTTCTCCGGCGGCAGGGCCGGCTGCGCCTAGGCTGGCCGCGCCTATCGGGGCGGCTGGCCGGCGCCATCGTCTACCTCGGCGCCCCGGCCTTTATCATGGAATTCTCCATCGGCATCGTCACCCTGTTGTACAACCTCGCCATCACCAGCCACGGCTTCGGAGACATCGGGCTGGCGGCCTATCTCACCATCGGCTACATCGCACTCATCATCCTCACCGTCTACCTGGGGATTGGCCAGGGAGTGCAGCCGCTGATCAGTTATTTTCACGGCACCGGCGACGACCAGCGCAGCCGGGACCTTCTCCGGTACCTCTTTGCAGCGATGACGATCCTGGGGTTTGCGCTGTACGCCGCCGTGGTTCTCTTTGCCCGCCCTTTTATCGCCATCTTTACCCCGGACGACGGAGAACTGGTCACCTTTACCGCGGACAAGGCGGTGGTGTATTTCTCCGGGTTCGCCCTGGCCGGCTGGAGCATTCTCATTATCACCTTTTTCCAGTCCATCGGGCAGGCCGGCCGGGCGCTGGTTCTCTCCCTGTTGCGGAGCGTCGTCCTGCCCGCCCTGTTTCTGCTGTTGTTCCCCCGCATTTGGGGCCGGGAAGGGATCTGGCCGGCGCTGTCGGCGGCGGAAATTCTGACCGCCCTGCTGGCGGCCGGCCTCTACCGCTTCCGGCGCCGGCGGCGGTGACCGGGCGTCCGGGCGGGCTGCCATGGCGGCTGTCCCGACCCGGCCGGAGTGGGGGCATTTTTATGGCGGGAAACCGGCCGGGCCGATTATACTGCGGGTTTTTACCGCCAAACCGAGGAACCGGGAATATGACCGTACCGTTTGCGCACCTGCACATCCATTCGCACTATTCCACCCTGGACGGCATCGTTCTGGTGGATAAGCTCCTGAAACGGGCCAAGGAGATGGGCCAGTCCGCCATGGCGCTGACCGATCACGGGGTCATGTATGGCGCCGTGGATTTCTACACCACCGCCAAAAAACTGGATATGAAACCGCTGGTGGGATTCGAAGCCTATGTCGCTCCCGGCGACCGGCGGGAAAAATCCACCTCGGACCAGTTTGCGTACAACCACCTTACCCTCATTGCCCGGAACTTCGAAGGCTACCAGAACCTGTCCCGGCTGTGCAGCGAAGGGTTTCTTACCGGTCTGTACCGCTATCCCCGCATCGACAAGACCATCATGCAGGAATGGTCGGCCGGCATCTGCTGCCTCTCCGGCTGCCTGCGCGGGGAAATCCCGCAACTGCTCCTGGCCGGCAAGATGGACGAGGCGGAGAAGGCGGCCCGGTGGTATCAGGACGTGTACGGCAAGGGCAACTTCTTCCTGGAAATCATGGACAACGGCCTGCCGGAACAGAAGCGGATACTCCAGCCCATGCGGGAACTGTCGGTAAAGACCGGCATCCCGCTGGTCGCCACCGCCGATTCCCACTACCTGTATCCGGAGCACAAGGATATCCAGGACATCATGATCTGCATCAACACCGGCCGGCTGCTGGCGGACGAAAACCGCATGCATGCCGAGGTCGGCTGCCACCTCAAGTCGGCGGCGGAGATGCTGGCGGCGCTGCCCGGCTACGAGGACGCCATCGAAAACACCATGCGCGTCGTCGAACTCTGCGATCTGGAATTGCCGCTCTCGGGCTTCCACCTGCCCACCCTGGAAATTCCCGACGGCATGACCTCGGTGGAATACTTGTCGAAAATCTGCATCGAGGGCCTGAAGAAAAAATACGCCGACCCCCTGCCCGACGAGGTGGTGGCGCGTTTTGAAAAGGAACGGGATGTCATCGTCAAGATGGGATTCCCCGACTACTTCCTCATCGTGTGGGACGTGGTGAATTTCGCCCGCGAGCACGGCATCCCGGTGGGACCGGGCCGCGGTTCGGCCGCCGGCTCCATCATCTCCTACGGGCTGGGCATCACCAACCTCGACCCCCTCCGATACGGGCTGTTTTTCGAACGCTTCCTCAATGAAGGCCGAAACGAAATGCCCGATATCGATCTGGACTTCGACAAGGAGCGCAGGCAGGAGGTGGTGGCCCATATCATCAACCGCCACGGCGCCGACCACTGCGCCAAGATCATCACCTTCGGCTGCCTGTCCCTGAAGTCGGGTATCCGCGACGTGGGTCGGGTCATGAACATCCCCCTGCAGCGCACCGACAAGCTGGCCAAGATGATCCCCGATCTCTTCAAGCCGGAAAAAGGGGTGACGCCGCTCCAGTCGGCCCTGGCCAGCATTCCCGAGCTCAAGGCCGAATACGACAGCGACCCGGAAACCAAGATGTGGCTGGATTCCGTCGGCGAGCTGGACGGCGTCATGCGCAACACCGGCGTCCACGCCGCCGGCGTCCTCGTGGCCGACCGCAACATCACCGACTACGGACCCTTGGCGGCGCGGGACGGGGAGGTGACCACCCAGTACGAGATGAAGGCGCTGGAGAAATTCGGCCTGTGCAAGATCGACGTGCTCGGGCTGGAGACCCTGTCCCTCATAAAAAATGCCGTGGATATCGTGAAGAAAACCCGGGGCATCGACATCGATGTCGACCATCTGCCCCTGGACGACCGGTCGACCTACGAGATGCTGTCCCGGGGCGACGCCAAGGGAGTATTCCAGTTTGAATCGGAAGGTTTCCGCCAGCTCCTGTCCCGGATGAAGCCGGATGTGTTCGAGGACCTTATCGCGGCGGTGGCCATCTACCGCCCGGGACCGTTGCAGTTCCTGGACGGCTTTATCAACCGCAAGCACAAGCGGGAACCGATCACCTACCTCCATCCGAAAATGGGACCGATCCTCCAGGAAACCTACGGCCTGATCCTCTACCAGGAGCAGGTCCAGGCGCTGGCTCAGGACCTGGCCCATTTCTCCCTGTCCGAGGGCGACCTGATGCGCCGGGCCATGGGCAAGAAGGACGCCAAGATCATGGCCGCCTACCGCGAGAAGTTCATCGAGCAGGCGGGGGCGGAGCTCGGCCGCGACATCGCGGAAAAAGTCTACGACCAGATCGAGGTCTTCGCCGGCTACGGTTTCAACAAGTCCCATTCCGCCTGCTATGCCCTGATCGCCTATCAGACCGCCTACCTCAAGTGCCATTTCCCCAAGGAGTACATGGCCGCCATCCTTACCATCAGCCGGGGCGACTCCGACGACATCGTCACCTACTCCGCCGACGCCAGGGCGATGGGCATCGCCGTGCTGCCGGTGGACATCAACCATTCCGACGCCTTTTTCGCGGTTGAGGGGGAGAGCATCCGTTACGGCCTTGCCGCCATCAAGGGAATGGGCGACAACGCCGCCCGCGCCATCGAGGAGGAGCGGCGCCGGGGCGGGCCGTTTACGGACATTTTTGACTTCACCGCTCGGGTCGACCTCAAGACCGTCAACAAGGGTGCCATGGAGGCACTGATCAAGGCGGGGGCGATGGACTGCTTCGGACTGCATCGGGCGCGGCTGGTGGCCGGTCTCGAGGCGGCGGTCAACGCCGGCGCCACCGAACAGAAATCCCGCGCCAGCGGCCAACTCGGCCTGTTCGCCGGTCTCGAGGCGGAGACTCCGCCGCCGGCTCTTCCCAACGTTCCGGAGTGGCCGGAACGGCAGAAGCTTCAGTTTGAAAAGGCGGTGCTCGGGTTCTACTCCAGTTCGCATCCCTTGGCCGAACACGCCGGCCGGCTGGAGGCCTTCGCCACCGCCGCCATCGCCGAGCTGCCCGAATGCGCCGACGAGGCGACGGTGGTGGTGGGCGGGCTGATCACCCGGGTGACGCCCAAGAACGACAAGAACGGCCGTCGCTTCGCCCATATCGAGATTGAGGACATGGGCGGCAAGGCCCGGGGCGTGGTGTTTGCCCGCACCTACGAGGAGGTCAAGGACCTCCTGGTGGTGGACACGGTGGTGTTCATCGAGGCGCGCCTCGACAAGTCCCGGGAGGAGCCGTCCCTGGTGGTGAACGCGGTGATCCCCCTGGAGCAGGCCGAGGAACGGCTGGCGGTCCGGGCCGTCCTCAACCTGCAGCTCACCGAGCTCCAGGACAGCCTGCTGGAAAGCCTGCGCCAGATCGTCGGTCGGTATCACGGCAGCACCCGGCTGTTTTTCCGTCTCGATTCCCCCGCCGGTCGGGTGGATGTCCGGGCCGGCGAGCGGTTCAGCCTCCGCCCCTGCCGGGAATTGGTGGAAGCGGTAAACGGGCTCCTCGGCGACGGGGCGATGACCCTGGGTGGTCGGCGGGAACGGGAGGACGGGCGTCGGATGCCACGGTGACGGACGCCGGGGAAATATTTCTTTCCCTCCCGTTCGCTAATCCTATAAAGTATCAGAGTGGGAAGGTGAAATACCGAATCTGGAACGAGAGACGCGGATCATCGCCCGTTCGGCCTGACCGGCAGTGGCGGTCATCACCCGATGGCGGCGCGGGGATAGAATCTATGAGCATTAAAACATTCGTCAGTTGGGTAACCGTCATCGCCATCATCCTCATCGCCCTGTTCGCGGCCAGCACTTCGTACCTCTACCGCGCGGTCAAAAAAAGCCACGAGGTTAAAGAGACGCAGTTGTCCAGCCTGGCCCTGTCCCGCGAAACCAGCGACAACTCCTTTGTTCTGACCGCCAGTGTCCGCAGTTACGTCGCCAGCGGCAATCCCCTCTTCAAAAACCGATATTTCGACATCCTGGCCGTGCGCGCCGGAGACATCCCCCGCCCCGCCACTGCATCCATCGCCCCGGGCCGGCGGGTGCGGCTGGACGACCTGTATGTGGAAGCCGGCTTCACGGACCAGGAGATCGCCTGCCTTTCCATGGCCAACGCCCTGTCGGAAAAACTCGCCAAACTTGAGATCGAGGCCATCGAGATGGTGGACCATGCGCCGCCCGCCGAGGCCATTGCCGTGCGCCATCGGGCGTCCCAGATGCTCCACGGCGAAGAGTATCTCGCCTTCGCCAACGAAATCCAGGAACCGATCGGCGAATTCGAACGTCTGCTCCACGAGCGCCTGGCGCGGATCAACGAACGGGCGGATCGAGACAGTGAATGGAGCGAGGGCATTCTCTTCACGCTGCTCGGCCTGGCCGTGGTGGTGGTGGTCTACAGCCTGATGTGGCTGCGGCGGCGGGTCCTGGGGTCCCTGACCCTCATTGCCCACCGCCTGGACGAAAGTTCCAACCGCGTCGATTATGCCGCCCAGCAGCTAAGCCATTCCGCCCAGCGGCTGGCCGAGGGCACCACCGATCAGGCGGCGTCTCTCGAGGAAACCTCCTCCGCCCTGGAACAGATGGCATCCATGACCCGCCAGAATGCGGACAGTGCCGCCCGCACCCGGGAAACGATGCACCACGCCGAAGCCCTGATCACCGGCGGCGCCGACCATATGAACGCCATGACCGCCGCCATGGCCGAGATCGACGTCTCGTCCGAGAAAATCGACCACATCATCAAAACCATCGAAGACATCGCCTTCCAGACCAACCTCCTCGCCCTCAACGCCGCCGTCGAGGCCGCCCGGGCCGGCGAGGCGGGCAAAGGCTTCGCGGTGGTGGCGGACGAGGTCCGGAGCCTGGCCCAGCGATCGGCCCAGGCCGCCCGCGACACCACCGTTTTGATCGAAGACACGATCCGCAACGTCCGGGAGGGCGTCAGCATCTCCGAACGGTTGCGGACGAGCTTCTCCGACATCCAGAAGGCCACCGCCGCCGTCACCAACTACGTCGAGGAGATCGCCGGCGCCACCAACGAACAGGCGCACGGCGTGGATCAGGTGAATACGGCGGTGGTGCAGATCGACAAAACCACTCAGAACAATGCCGCCACGGCCGAACATGCCGCCGACTCCTCGGTGGACCTGTCCAATCAGGCGGGCAAACTCAACCGTATCGTCAACGAGCTTCTGGCTATGGTTGGCGGGATGCAACGCCAGGAAAGCCTCGTCACCGGCGGAGGCGGCCCGCCTCCCGGTCCCCGGCTGCCGCGCCCGTCGCCAGCCGACACCGCCGGGGTCAAGCTTTTACCGCCGGCGCGGGGATTTGACGGGTTTTAGCCCGGCGACCCGGAAGGCGGGGGCTTGAAAAAAAAACACCGGCGTGGACAATGTCCGGGCAAGGCCGTCTCCAGATCGGATGGCGGCCGGTTTTTTTTCCGGGGGTCGCCCGGATTCGGATCGACGACGCAAGGAAACCGAACCATGTCCACCGCTCCACGCCAGAACCTGGCCGATCGTTTGCCCAAGCACTACGTCCCGTCGGAGGTCGAACCCAAGCGGCTGGAGGAATGGTTGTCCTCGGGTGCCTTACAATACGCTCCCGATCCCCACAAGCAGCCCTACGACATCCTCATCCCGAAGCCCAATGTCACCGGCATCCTGCAAATGGTCCATG
>JAJBSZ010000095.1 GCA_020861125.1 Planctomycetota bacterium
GCCAGCACCACCACCACCAGCCACAGCTTGTTTACCATAGTCATGTTTGCATCCCCATTTAACGGAGTATATTTATTTACATCGTCGTTTGCCCAACTTTGCTGGAACAATAAACCAACACGTTTCGTTTTTAAGCATAATCCCATAATTTTCAAGCGAAAACATCGTTAAATTATTTTAAGTTCGCGCTTACGTCCTATAATCCGTTAAATTTGGGAGGCCGCCGGTAATGTCACGTGCGTGGTGGCCGATAAATCACAGCGCCTCCAGCGCCGTCTCCGCCAGGTTGCCGTCGCCGATGCGGGTCTGGCCCAATTTACGCGCCGCGTCCGCCAGTTGGCCCAGCTCCGACAGCTCAGCCGCCTCCTGCCGGGCCGCCGCCTGCTGTTCGCGGATGGCGGCAACCTCGTCGTCTGAACGGATGATCTTGGGTGGCACGTTGTCGATGAAAGCCAGTTGGTCGATGGCTTCGTCCGCGTTTATTTTCAGGGCTGCCTCCGGGAAGCGACCGATGATCTCGCCGGCCATGGCCAGGAAATGGGTCATGCCCGACAGCCCCGCCTGTTTTTGCGCCTGGGCCAGCATGGAGACATAGTTGATCTTCAGGCCGGTGCCGGCGATCTCCGGCGGTGGCGGCGGCACCAAACCGAAGTCCTCGGACATGATGGTGAACACCCGTTCCAGCACCGGATCGAACAGCTCCGCCTGGAACCGCTCCAGCACCGGACCCAGCACCGCCGCCTTTTCCTCCACCAGCTGCATGACCTCGGTGGCGGTCATCTGCCCCTGCCGGGTCTGCACCATCAGGAAGAGCGGGTTGTAAAAGGTGGATTGGATGCGTTCCTGCACGTCCTGGATCTTCAGACGGATGGTGGCGAAATCGAATTCCGGCCGGAGCAGCGGCCGGAACAGGTACTGGGCTTCCTGCGGGTTGGCGCCGACGATGGCGCCGGGACGGATCTCGCCGCGGGCCAGGCGGTCCTTCATCGAGTCGGAAACCAACCAGGCCGGATCGGCGATCCAGTTCACGGCGTTGACGTAGGCCCGCTCCTGGGTCTGGAGCTGGCGGATGTCGGCCAGGGACATCTGGCCCGGGCTGTAGCCGTAGACGTCATCGCCGATCACCCCCCAGCGCACCGCCACGAAGGGTCGGGAGCGGTAGCCGCGCCGGATCACCGCCGCGTCGCCCACCCCCTCCTCCAGGAAATACACCGACTCGTAATCCCATTCTCCGGGGCGGGCACCGTCGAAAAAGCCCCAGGGCTGAATGGCCTGGATCAGGTAAAAGGTGTGGTCCATCCGCTGCTCGTCGAGCGCCCGCGCCGCCGCCTCGGGCAGGTGGTCCCGGCCGAACACCGCCAGCATCTGCGGCGCGGTCATGGCCAGCCGGCGGTAGACGGTGTCGATGCGGAGATCGGCGCCGTTGGCCAGGCGGTATTCGCCACAGGTCAAGGTCCGGAAGCGGACAAAACCGCCGCCCGGGTCTTTCTCCATGAGCGTCACCCCCTGGCCGTAGGCCAGCGCCTCGTAGTACAAATCCTGGATGGCGGCGTAGAAATTGGACTGGGCCAGCACCTGGCGCTGGGTGTTCTGGACGTGGTGGATCCACGAGCGCACCGCCGTGATCTCCAGCATCTCCTCGTCCGGATGGGTGAGCTCGAACCACGGCCGCGACGGGCTGGTGAGACCGCCGTGCAGCCCGGACGCGGCGGTGTGGATGGCGGTGTAGGTGACGGAATTATGGACGTTCTGGCCGCGTCGGATCTCCAGTAGATCACGGTGGGAATGGAGAAAGCGTCCGCTCCAGGGCAGGACGTATTCGTTGACTTCCCGCCACAGGGCTTTCCACGGTTCGGCACTCCGGTCCAGTTCGTGCCAGCGCCGTCGGTAGGGCGCGGCGTCGACCTGACCGGCGGGCGGCGGGGCGGTGTGGGCAGTAGCATAGTCCATGGTCAGCCCCCCAGCAGCGATTTTTTCGCCGTATCGGCGGTACCCGATGCGCCCAGGCCCGAGGTAAACACTTCCTGCGACTGTTGCCGACGCCAGAGGGCGAGTTGGCGTTCACGCTCGCGCTCCGCCTCCATCAGGGCATTTTCGGTGGTCGAGGCGCCGGATGCCGATTCCACCGCCGCCGGCGCGGCGGGTGTCTCCGGCAAGGACGGCGCCATGGTCGAGATCACTTCCGACGGCAGACTGAACGATTTTTTGCTCATCGCGGCCGTCCCCACCCCCAACAGGGTGCCGCCGAGCAGGACTCCTGCTGTTCCCATTGATCAACTCCTTTGCATCCACTGGTACACATCGTATGCCTCACCCCGATCCGGTACCGGCCCACAGCGGTCGGTGAGGTTCAGGGTGAAGGTCAGGGCGAGGGCATCGGCCAAATCCGGGCTGGCCAGACCGCGCCGGCGCATGGAATCCTTGGATTCGACCTGGATTTTGCCGTTGGGCGTCACCTGGTATTCCGGCCCCACCAGATCGTTCCGGAGATCGGGGCTGTGCTGCAACACGCCTCCCTCCTCCAGCCATTTCCGCATCCGCCACCACAGTTCGGCGCGGCGGTTGAGAAAACGCTCCTTATCCAGCGGGGTGTGGGCAAAGGAGACGCCTGTCACCGGCAATCCGTACTGTCGGAGCTGGTCGTGGACGCCGGCCCCGACACCGGTCTGGTCGATGAAAATGGTGATCGGGTTATGCTTCTGCCAATACCCGTACACCCTGTCGGTCAGGTGCAGGGTATCGAGGCGGCGGGCGACGAACAAAATCTCCGCGTAGCCGCCCCACCGCACGGCGCCAGCGGCGCGGTCGCCCCCGAGCCAGGCCGGATCAACGCCGAAGACCGGCCGCCCCACCTTGATCGACTCCGGGGGCGTCTGGGCCATCGCCGCTTCCACCACCTCCAGGGAAATCAGATTGTGCATACCGGTTTGGGGAAAATCCCCCAGCACCCGGACCCGGTACATATCGGAATCCTGGCCGTATTCCCGGGCTATTTCCTCCGGGTAGGATTTGGCCACCAGAGGGGACTCGAGGCAGGAAAAGTGGAGCAACTGCCAGTTTTCCCGGGAGCCGTGGAAGGCTTCGTAAAAATAGCCGTTGATGCGGGTGGGATTCCCGGCCAGCGCCACCCGGGCCGAGGCGGTGGACAGGGCGCCCCGCGCCACCTCGAACACGGTGTCGGCCACCCCCGCCGCCTCGTCGATAAGAAACAGGATCTCCGGCGCGTGGAAGCCCTGCAGCGCGTCCGGGTTTTCGGGCCTCGAGGTGCGGCCGGCGATCATCCCGGCCGATCCCTGCAGGCGGACGCGGTCGTTGGTGATGGTAAACCGGTCCCGGTACTCCTCGTCCATGCCGTGGATCAGCCGCCGCAGTTCGCGCCACAGCACATCCTGCAGTTGGTGGCCGGTGGGGGCGGTGCAGGCCACCAGCCCGTCCCGGCGGGTGGCGAGAAACCATAAGGCGGAGGCAGCCAGAGCGGTGGACTTGCCGGTGCCGTGGCCGGACCGGACCGCCACCCGGGCGGCCGGTTGGGCCAGAGCGGCGAAAAAATTCCGCTGCTGTCCCGTTGGGGAGAGGCCGAGGAACCGTTCGGCAAACAGCGCCGGGTCGGCTTCGGCGCCGGGCTCGGCGGCGAGAAAGTCGTTGTCCACTGCGTTCCTCCCCGGGACCCCGCGGCCGGGTTGCTTCCCCCCGCCGGTCACCGATCCATCGAGAAACGGTTGTACCGCCGTTCACGCGCCGGTGTGGGGAAATTGCGGAGGAGTGGATGGGCACCGATGCCAGGCGGCATCGTTTCCGGTGGCGGGTGGCATCCGGTCCGGAACCGAAGAAACAAAAACCGGGACGGCAGGGCCGTCCCGTCAATCTGAGAATAAAGGTAGGGCAGGTTTAGGGTCGGTGACTACGTCCCCTGTTCCTGAATGTAGCCGGCTTCGCTTTCGCCGGTGTCGGTGCTCGCCTGCCCGTCGCCGTCGAGGGAAGCCAGAGCGGCCTTGTCGGCATCGGCGGCCGCTTTTTTCACCACCGCCAGCCCTTCGAGAGAACGTTCCGTCAACAGCAGGTCGATCTCTTCCCGGCTGAGAACCTCGTATTCCAGGAGCGCCGCCACCAGGAGGTCCATTTCCTCCTTGTGTTCCGACAGGAGTTTGACGGCTTCGGCATATCCGGTATCGAGGATTTTCCGGACCTCCTCGTCGATGAGGCGGGCGGTATCTTCGGAAAACGGTTTGGTGGTGATGAAGAGTTCTTCACCGTGATCGTTGCTGCTGAGATACGGCAGGCCCAGAGACTCGGTCATGCCCCACTCACACACCATGGCCTTGGCGAGGCCGGTCGCTTGCTGCAGATCCATGGCCGCGCCGTTGGTGATATCGGACAGGAAGATCTCCTCGGCCGCGCGGCCGCCGAGACGGACGACAATCTCGCCGAGAATGCGCCGCCGGCCCATATTGTATTCGTCTTTTTCAGGCAATTGCATCGTGGCGCCCAGGGCGCGGCCGCGGGGGACGATGGTGACCTTGTGGAGCGGCGTCACCTCCGGCACCAGGCGCATGAGGAGGGCGTGGCCCGCCTCGTGGTAGGCGGTGACCTTGCGTTCCTCGTCATCGCGGACCCGGGAGCGTTTTTCCCGGCCGAACCTGACCTTGTCCTTGGCTTCTTCCATGCAGGACATGTCCACCGATTCCTTGCCCCGCATGGCGGCGATGAGGGCCGCTTCATTGACCAGGTTCTCCAGGTCGGCGCCGGAAAAGGTCGGCGTGCCCCGGGCGATGATGGAGAGGTCGACGTCGTCGTCCAGCTTCACCCCCTTGGCGTGCACACCGAGGATCTGTTCCCGGCCGCGGACGTCGGGCGCGTCCACATAGATCCGCCGGTCGAACCGGCCGGGCCGGAGCAGGGCCGGATCCAGGACGTCAGGCCGGTTGGTGGCGGCGATGACGATCACGTTGTCGTCCGATTGGAAGCCGTCCATTTCCACCAGAATGGCGTTGAGGGTCTGGGCGGTTTCTATGCCCGACCCGGGCAGGTCGTTGGCCCGTTTGCGTCCGACGGCGTCGACTTCGTCCAGGAAGATGATACAGGGGGAATTGGCCTTGGCCTGTTCAAACAGATCCCGCACCCGGCTGGCGCCGACACCCACGAACATCTCCACGAAATCGGATCCGGAGATGGTAAAGAACGGCACGTCCGCTTCCCCGGCGATTGCTTTGGCCAGCAGGGTTTTGCCCGTGCCCGGGCCGCCGATCAGGAGTACGCCGCGCGGCAGGCGGCCGCCGAGACGCTGGAAGCGGGCCGGGTTCTTGAGGAATTCGACGATCTCCTCCACCTCGGCCTTGGCTTCGTCCACCCCCGCCACGTCGTCGAAGGTCTTGCGGTTCTTGTCGCGGGTCACCCGTACCGCCCGGCTTTTGCCGAAGGACAGCATGCCGCCGCCACCGCGCATCTGGCGGTAGATAAAGAAGTAGAACAAGAGGCCGATGAGACCCATCCAGGCGAGGAAAGGCAGGATTTCCTTCCAGATGCCGGGGCCTTCGTAGGAGAAGGCAACGCGGCCGTTGCGCAGGACGGTTTCCAGTTCCGGCAGCGTCCGGGGATGGGCGCTGGTGGAAAAGTTTTTATTCCGATCGCCCGCCGGCTGGCCGGACGTCTGGTATTCGCCCCGAATGTTTCCCGAATCCTTTTCGATGATTACGGATCGGACCTGGCGGTTGTTGACTTGTTCGAGAAACTCGCTATAGGTGATCTCCTTGCCGCCGCGGCTCTGGTCCCCCGGATTCTGCACCAACAGGATGCCGAGGATAAAAACGATAATAACGGCCCACATCCAGGCGGAGCGTCCCATGCGTGGTTGGCGGGGCCCGCCGTTGTCAAATGGATTTGCCATTGCTTTGCTTCCTGGTCTATGTAAGAAAAAGAAAAGGTGCCGATTGCCGCACGTTCCCTGGCGTTCACGGGCGGACAACCGGCGGTAGTGCGCCCGAAATACGCGCCACCGTTTATCCGTCGCCAGGATAAACCGTCACTGCCAATAAAAAACGAGAGAAAAAGAGAGCGGAACCGGTATTGCCGCTAACCGGTGGAACGCTTACCTCAATCTGTCCACCCCTCGTCCCGGCCATTCGATACAAAAGCGCCCCAGAACCGGGGCGCCCTGCGGCGGTGTCCATGAGACGCGAAAATCATGGCACTGTCAATCCATTTCCCCCCGGTCGGGGAGGCGGCGCGGTCACCACATGCCGATGGTGCGCCGGACGATTTCGCCGGCCATCGCTCGGGCGGCGCTCCGTTCACCCTCTTCCGATTGACCGCCCCGGGAATATTCGTAGATGCCGAAAGAGGAGCCGGTTTCGGCGCTGTTGATGGGCGCGTCCTCGATGATATACACGTTCCGCACCTGATCGTAGAAGGAATAGGTGGCTTCGATGGTGATGCGGACGGTGCCGGGTTCGTTGGTGGTGGTTTCCCGCAGGGTTTCCCGCCGGACGTCAACGATCTCGCCGGTGATCACCGCATCGCCGTTGTTGGATACCACCCGGATGCGGGGGTCGAGATTGATGCGGTCAATAATGTCCCGGGTGATCCAGGCTTCGATGCTCTTGTACATCGTCTTGTTCTGGAAGATGTGGACCTCCACCAGACGGATGTGCGGCGGCAGGCCGGAGGAAACGGAGGTGCGGCAGCCCGAGGCGAGGGTGCCGGCAACCGCCAGCGTCAGCAGCGCGGCGATGATGAAACGCCTTGTTGTCCCCGGCATGGTTCCTCCCCCGGCTTGGCGGCCCGGTACCGATCGGTGCCCGGCGACGGCCTGCACGTGCCGTCGGGCCACTGGCCGATCCGTCTATGACCACACCGGGTATTATCTGAAATCTTCGTCAAATGTCCAGCCCCCACCTGTATTCCGACTGGGAGCCGGGGCGGGCCGGAGACCGCTTGGCACCTGGAAGCCGGGATCCGGCTGGTAGTACTGCGGCTCGGGCACGATGGCCGGTGCGGGGGGCGGCG
>JAJBSZ010000392.1 GCA_020861125.1 Planctomycetota bacterium
CATTTCCCACTCCAGGTCGTGCTTGACGTCGGTTTCGGTCATCCCCACCCGCCAGCGGGCCCGGGACGCCTGAAAGGCGGCTTCGGCGCACGCCAGCGCCTGCCGCAACACCCGAATCTCCCCCGGACTCTTTACCGCCCGCAGTTGGGCAATATCCGGACCGGCATCCTCCCAGACCTTCACCCGCTTGACCTGATCGCGCAGGATCAGGAAAAAGGCGGCGGTCATGGAATGAGGGGTATAGGCGGCCGAACGGCAGCCGATCTTGGCGACTACTCGGCCGACGAATTCGGCAAACCGCCCGGTCCACAAAACCGTTTCCATGTCGGGCGCAGATTTAGCCGCCTCCTCGACGTACCGGGCATCGGTCACCAGCCAGCCCCGGCGCTGCCGCACCGCCAACACCAGCACCGCATCGGAACCGGTATAGCCCGTGAAGTAGAAGAGGTCGTCACGTCGGTCCAGAACCGCGCATCCGATCCGGCGCCGCGCCAGTGCCGCCAGCAGGGAGTCAATCCGCCCTTGCCGCTCCGCCAGATCCGTCGCATACGCCATCGTCGTCCCTTTCCGCCGTCCCGCTCACCACCAGATCCCGGCTCCACGCAAGGAGCAACCGGTCAATACCTTCAGGTTCCATTGCAAGGCCGGCGGCCGTCTCTCCCGTGTGCATGGCGGCGGCCAGAATGTCTCGATCCCGTCCCGCGAGTTCGGCCAGCAACGCCTGTTTGCTGTCGCAATAGCGCCCGGATTGCAGAAAGTGCACGGACTGCAGGAGAAAAAAGGCGGTTTTCAGACAGCCCCGGACGGTTTCCGCCAGCACCTCGTTGCCGCCGTGCACGAGCGCGTGGGCGATCTGGTGATATATACCGCCGGCCGCGATGCCCACGCCGTTCCGGATATCCCGCCGGCTGATGGGCGGGAGCAGATTCCGGAGGTTTCCGTACAGATCCTCGGTGTCCTGCCGGAACTGGAACAGTTCCGATCGCGGCCAGTGCCGGAGGACGGCGGCATCGCCGATAAAACCGCAGGCCCGGTCCGCCCAGGGCAGCGTGCCGACCACCCGGCGGTAGGCGGCGAGATCCTCCGGCTCCAGCCGATCCAGGACGACCACCGCATCGACGTCGCTCACCGGCGTCGCCTCGCCCCGCCGGTGGCTGCCCTGCAGGCCGACATAGAGCAGCCGGGATCCGAAGGTTTGACGCAGTCTATCGACCAGCAGGCCGAGATCAGGCCGCGGTTCCGTCATTGGCCGCCTCCTGGCGAAAAATACCGCCTGCAAAGAAGCCCCGTCATTGTTTGGTACGGATGGTCACCTTGCGCTGTCTGGCCCGAGCGGCGGCGTCCAGGGCTTCCACCACCCGACCGTGGTGGGCGTCCTTGTCGCCATGCACCACCAGCACAATCTCGGTACCGTCTGGGTCGCCGGCGGCGGTGCGGGCTTCGATCAGACGCCGTTCCAAATCGTCGATGGCAATTTCATCCTGCTCGAGATAGACCCGACCCTCGGCGGTGACGGTGAGGTTGATGGCGTCGACCTTTTTCGCTTCGCCGGCCGAGGCGGTGGGCAGGTCCACCTCAATGCCGCCGTCCGGTTCGAAACGGGCAACCAGCATGATAAAAATGATCAGGAGAAACATGCAGTCGATAAGCGGCGTAAGGTTGACGACGGAAGCGGCGCCCCGTTTCCGGACCACGAACTTCATGCCCCGTCCTCCGCCACCGGCGCCGCGGCGGCCCGCCGGGCCGCGTCCCGGCGGATGCGGGCCATGAGGTGGATGGCGTATTCCTCCATCAGCAGCACCATGTCCTCGACCCGGCGGCTGAAATAAACGAAGGCCACGTAGGCGGGAATGGCGATGGCGAGGCCGAACATGGTGGTGATCAACGCCTCGCCGATACCGCCGGAGATGGCGGCGATATCCTTGATGCCGGCGTGGCTGATGGTCATCATCATGTTGAACATGCCGCTCACCGTTCCGAGAAGACCGAGAAGGGTCGACGTTCCCGCCACCACCTCCAGGGCGAGGGTACCCCGGGAGAGATCGTGCATGGCCCGCCGGCCGGCCCCCTCGACGATGGCTTCGGCCTCTTCCCGGGGCAGGAACCGGGTGGCGATCACCGCGTTCAGGATCTCGGCGAAAGGACCGCCTTCGCGGCGGCAGACGACGAGGGAGGGTTCGACATAGGTTTCATCGCTCAGGTTTTCGGCGATCCCCACCAGCGCCGGGCTCATGACCGCCTTGCGGCGCAGGGTCAGCAGGCAGTACAGCGCGTAGGTGAGGCCGATCACCGCCGCCAGCAGCAGGATGTACATGACCGGTCCGCCCTGTTCAAACAGGGAGGGATCCGGGACTGGAAGCACGTGAGGCGAATCCATATAGTTCTCCGAGCGGAGACCGGAACGTCACTCCGGCTGCCGCAAAAAGGCGATTATGCCGTCGCCGATCGCCTCCGCCGTCCGGCGGCGCCACTCGTCCTCGCGCATCCGTCTGGCGGTGGCGGGATGAGACAGGAAACCCGCCTCCACCAGAATGGCCGGGCAGAGGAAGGTCTCCCGCAGCACCGCCAGGTTGGCCGTTTTTACCCCCCGATCCCGCTCGCCCAGCCGTTCCACCAGCGAGCGCTGGACGGCTGCTGCCAACGCCGTCCCGCCGGCGCGGGAATTCCGGGTGATTTCAACCACCGTCTGTGGCGATTGTCCGGCAAAAACCGGGTCTCCGGCAAAGCGGTCGACGGCGGTGGCGATCCGGTCGGCGTCGGCGTGGTCGGACGTCAGGATGAACGTCTCCACCCCGGCGGCGTCCGGGACGTTGTCCACGGCATTGACATGTATGGACACGAACAGGGCGCCGGGCCGGCTGTTGGCAAAAGCGCTCCGTTCCGCCAGGCTGAGGAAGACGTCCTCCTCCCGGGTCAGCACCACCGTCACCCCGGCCGCCCGCAGCCGCTCCGCCGTCCGCCGGGCCAGATCCAGGGTGATGTCCTTTTCCCGCAGGCCGTGGTGGGCGGCGCCTTCGTCCTTGCCGCCGTGGCCAGGATCGAGGATGACCCGTCGGCCGACCACCGGCCGCCATATCGGAATGGACGCGTCGGCGACGAACGGCCGCATCGTCGGCGGACAGACCGGCCTCGGTTCGTTCCGGCAGCCGGCGAAGGCGATGGCAGTCACCACCGCCAGCGCCGTCGCCCATGCCAGTTTTCCGTGCCGTCGTGCCATACCCGCTCCCACTCAGATCAACCGAGGCGCGTCATGCGGACAAATTCAGTGGCGCGTTGGCGCACGGCGGCAGCAGTCAGTCGGCTGAGGCCCGCCAGGGCCACCCCCTCGCAGCAATGGCTAGCCACGGCGGTGGCGTTGACCACGGCCTGGCGCAGCGTCTTGTCGTCAACCGTACCGACTCGGGCAAGGGTGGCCACGAAGCCGCCGGCAAAGCAGTCGCCGGCGCCGGTGGGATCGGCAATCTTCGCCAGCGGGTAGGCGGGAAACGGCACCAGCCCACCGGCGGTGGCCAGGAGGCCGCCGTGCTCGCCTTTTTTGATGACCAGAAATTCCAACCGATACTTCTTGACGATACCGGCAGCGGCCTTTACCAGGTTGTATTCGCCGGTGAGCAGCCGGGCCTCAGCGTCGTTGATGATCATCCCCTGGCAGCGGCGGATCAGTTTGTCCAGAGCGGGCCGACTGTTTTTAATGTAGACCTCAATGGTATCGCAGACGGCCAGGGCGCCCGACTCCACCTGATCCAGAACCCGCATCTGCAGTTCCGGCTGGGAGCAGGCGAGGAAAATATACCGGCTGTTGCGGTAACTTTTCGGGAGAACGGGATCGAAGGTGCCAAGGACGCCGAACCGGAGCTCGTCGGTGACCCGGTCGTTCATGTCCGGCAGGTAGGTACCGTGCCACTGGAAGGTGTCGCCGTCGTCGATCTGCAGTCCGGCCAGATCGGCGCCGGCGGCCTTGAAACCGTTGATATATTTGACCGGGAAGTCCTTCCCCACCACTCCGACCACCCGAACCTTGCTGAAGAAGCGGGCGCTGTGGATAAAGTAGGTGCAGCTGCCGCCCGGCACGTTGGTATATACTTTGCCGTTCGGCAGGCGCAACGTGTCCAGCGCAATGGATCCCACCACCAGTACTGACATGGTTCTCCCTCTCTCTTGGCGAAAAAACACGCCGTCCGGTGGACGGCGTGGGCGCATGCGTTCGTCCGCTTCCGCCCGCGAAGCCCGACCGTGGGCGCCTCGGTCAGTTGGACAGGCTTTCCTTGAGCTCCAGGAGTTCGCGGATCTGGCGGTTGAATTCATCCCGGCGCTCGCGCTCCCGGGCCACCACCTCCGGCGGCGCCTTCTCCAGGAAATCGAGGTTGTGGAGCTTGGTGTTGAGGGCGTCGGCGGCGCGGGTTTTGCTGGCGAGTTCCTTTTCGATCCGCCGCATCTCCACTTCCACGTTCATCAGGCTGGCCAGAGGGGCATACACCTGGGCGCCGGGCAGGACCTCGGCCGCCGCCTGGTGCGGTTTCGGCAGGTCCACCCCCAGCTCCAGTCCGGTCAATCCGGCCTGGGCGCGGATGGTGTCGGCCAAAGGTTCGATGGAGGCGGCGTACTCGGTGTCCACGGCGCTGACCGACACCGCCAGGTCCGACTTGGGCGGCAGGTTGAACTTGGCGCGGATATTACGGATGGCGCGGATGACGTCCATGGCCCGGGTCATGTCCCGCTCCACCGTTTCGTCGCGGTGCACCAGGGCCGCCTTGAGGTCGGGCCAGGCGGCCCGGACCAGCATCGGCGCAGCTTCCCGGGGCGTCTCCAAGCCGCGCCGCGGCACCACCTCACCGAGAAGCCGCCACACCTCCTCGGTGAAAAAGGGCGCCACCGGATGCAGCAGGCGCATGATGTTGTCCAGTACCCAAGCGAGCACCCGGGCCGAAGCGGCGGCCTCCGGCGTGTCCTGCCCGAGGACCGGCTTCACCAGTTCCACATACCAGTCGCAGAAATCGCCCCAGGCGAACTCGTACATGGTCTTGGCGTAGTCGTGAAAGCGGAACGATTCGATCTGCCGGCCGCACTCCTCCACCACCGCCGCCAGACGGGACAGGATCCAGCGGTCGGCCAGGGACAACGAGGCCGTTGCCACCGGTTCGTCGCCAGGCGCGGCATTGGCCAGGCGGATGAGGACGAAGCGGCTGGCGTTCCACATCTTATTGATGAAATTGCGGCCCATCTCGAACCGGGTCGGGGCCAGCTTGATATCCTGGCCGTCGGTGGTCAGGGTGCACAGGGTGTAGCGGACGGCGTCGGCGCCGTAGGCTTCGTAGGTATATTCCTGGCCGAAGCGCCGCTGCTTTCCGCCCTGGATCATGACCAGGGGATCGATGCCGTTTTCCCGCGACTTGGACATGCGGGCGCCGTTTTCGTCGAGAATGGTGCCGTTGATGTAGACCTGGTGGAACGGCACCTCCTTCATGAACTGGAGCCCCATCATCACCATGCGGGCGACCCAGAAATAGATGATGTCGCGGGCGGTAACGAGAACGGTGGTCGGGTAGTAATACTCGAGTTCCGGCGTTTTCTCCGGCCAGCCGAGGGTGGAGAACGGCCACAGCGCCGACGAGAACCAGGTGTCCAGGACATCCGGGTCCTGGCGCAGAGTGGTACAGCCGCATTTGCAGGCCGTCGGATCCTCCATGGCCACCACCATCTCGTTGCAGTCGTCGCAGTACCAGACCGGGATGCGGTGTCCCCACCAGATCTGGCGGGAAATGCACCAGTCGCGGACGTTTTCCAGCCACGACAGGTACACCCGTTCCCAGCGGGCGGGAACGAACTTTACCTTGCCCTCCTTGGACGCCTGCATCGCCTTGTCGGCCAGGGGGCGCATGCGCACGAACCACTGTTCCGACAGGTACGGTTCGACCACCGAATCGCAGCGGTAACACTGGCCGACATTATGCCGGTGCTCTTCCACATGGTCGAGGGCGCCGGTCTCCGCCAGTTCCTCCACCACCCGTTCCCGGGCGCGGAAACGGTCGAGGCCGGCGAACTTGCCCGCCTCGGCCGTCATCATGCCGTCGGTGCCGATGACGGTGATCTGCGGCAGGTCGTGGCGCTGGCCGGCTTCGAAGTCGTTGGGGTCGTGGGCCGGCGTGATCTTCACCACCCCGGTGCCGAAGGCAGGGTCCACCATGGCGTCGGCGATGACCGGGATCTCGCGGCCGAGGATCGGCAGGATGACGGTGGCGCCGACCAGATCCCGGTAGCGGTCGTCATCCGGATGCACAGCGACGGCGGTGTCGCCGAGCATGGTTTCGGGTCGGGTGGTTGCGACGACCAGAACGGTGCGGCGGTTCTTGACCGGATAGCGGACGTACCAGAGCCGGCCGTCCTTTTCCTCGTGTTCGATCTCGTCGTCGGCCAGGGCGGTGTGGCAGCGCACGCACCAGTTGATCAATCGGCGGCCGCGGTAGATGAGGCCGTCGTTGTACATGCGGACAAACACCTCGCGCACCGCCCGGGACAGCCCGGCGTCCATAGTGAAGCGTTCCCGGTCCCAGTCGCAGGAACAGCCGAGGCGCTTCAACTGGTTGACAATGGTGGAACCGTAGCGTTCCCGCCATTCCCACACCCGTTCGACGAATTTCTCCCGACCGAGGGCGTCGCGGTGCAGGCCTTCGTCGGCCAGGGCGCGCTCGACCACGTTCTGGGTGGCGATGCCAGCGTGATCGGTGCCGGGCATCCACAGGGCTTCCTTGCCCTGCATGCGGGCGTGACGGATGAGGATGTCCTGCAGGGTGTTGTTCAGCGCATGGCCCATGTGCAGGATGCCGGTGACATTGGGCGGCGGGATGACGATGGCGTAGGGCTGCTTGTGGGGATCGGGAGCGGAATGGAAGGCCCCCGAGGACAACCATTCCTCCAGCCGCTTGGG
>JAJBSZ010000321.1 GCA_020861125.1 Planctomycetota bacterium
GTGAGCGCCGCCCAGGGGCTCGGGAACCACCTCGTCGATCAGGCCGAAACCCAGGAGGTCGGTGCTGGTGAGCTTCAGCTCCTCAGCCGCCTCTTCCTTCATATTGCCGTCACGCCAAAGGATGGAAGCGCAACCTTCCGGGCTTATTACCGAATAGTAGGCATAGCGGAGCATCAGGATGCGGTCTCCGACGCCGATTCCCAGGGCGCCGCCGGAGCCGCCTTCACCGATCACCACGCACACCACCGGCACCCGCAGACGGCTCATCTCCCGCATGTTTTCGGCGATGGCGACCGCCACCCCCCGCTCTTCCGAGCCGATGCCGGGATAGGCCCCTTTGGTGTCGATGAAGGTCACCACCGGCAGACCGAACTTTTCCGCCACCTTCATCTTGCGCAGGGCTTTGCGGTAGCCTTCGGGATGGACGCAGCCGGCGTTGGACAGGTGCCGTTCCTTGACATCCCGGCCGCGGTGCTGGCCGATCAGCATCACCCGGTGCCCGCCGATCACCCCGAGGCCGGTGACGATGGCGAGGTCGTCGCCATACATGCGATCGCCGTGGAGCTCCTCGAAGGAGTCAAAGATGAGGGAGGTATAGTCGCGGGTCTGCGGCCGGCCGGGATGGCGAGCCACCAGCACGATCTGCCAGGCCTTGAGGTTTTCGTACATCTGCCGCTCGATCTGGGCGTACTGGGCCCGCATTGGCTCCAGCAACTGGGTGAGAGCGGGCGAACCTTCGGCATTGGCCACCATCTCGTCGATGCGGCGCTTGAGCTCGCGCAGGGGAGCTTCGAACGGCAATAATTCCTTGTCGTTTTCCGTCGTCATTAGGGCAACGCCTTCCGCAATCGGGCACCTGAACCGGACCGGCCCGCCGTCAATCCTTCTTGAAAAAGTCCACCGCCCGCCGGAACAGCCGGAGGCCGTCCCCTTCGGCGTACTGCCGGCCTTCCCGGGTCCAGCGCGGGTGTTGGTAGCCGGCGACGTAGCGTTCCGGATGCGGCATCAGCCCCAGTACCCGGCCACTCCGGTCGCAGATGCCCGCGATGCCGTCCACCGACCCGTTGGGATCCTCCGGATACACCGGCATGCCGCCGGTGGAACTGACGTAGCGGTACACAACCTGACCGTCGTCCATCAGCCGTTTCACCACCTGCGGATCCCGCGCCACCAGTTTGCCCTCGCCGTGGGCTACCGGGAGTTCCAGGCTCTCGTCCGGCTGGGCGAAGATGCTCACCGTATTGTGCGGCGTCTGCAGCCGGACCCAGCGGTCCTCAAATTTTCCCGAGTCATTGTGGGTCAGGGTGAGGGACCGGTCAGCGGCGGGGTTGACCCGGGCGTCCGGCAGCAGCCCGGTTTTCACCAGGGTCTGGAAGCCGTTGCAGATGCCGATGATGACGCCGCCGTTGTAGATGAATTCCTGGAGATGGCGCTGCATCAGGCTCATCAGCTCCACCGCCAGCAGCATGCCGGCCGCGATGTCGTCGCCATAGGTGAAGCCACCGGGCAATGCCATGATCTGGACGTTGGCGAGGGGCGTGTCCGAGGCGGTGAGCCAGTTGATATGGGCCAGCTCGGTGGCGGCGCCGGCCAGCTCGAACGCGTGCCGGGTTTCCTGATCGCAGTTGGTACCGGCGGTGCGGAGCACCAAGGCACGGGGAGTTGCCATAAATCGTCCTCTGTCAAATGGAAAAAAACGCGTCGGAACGGACATACTCGTCCGCCGCCTTGCGGAGTACCGCCTCGAAACCCGTCCAGTCGAGACCGGTGGTCTCCCAGACCTCCTCCCGGAGACGGGGGATTTTCCGGTCGCCGCCGGAGCCGATGAGGAGGGCCCGGGCGGCGATGTCCGCCAGGCTGGTGACGCAGCACAGCACCCGCGACCGATCCGGCGCCGCCAGCGGGTCGTGGTGATCGCGCACCACGTTGACCAGCGTTTCCGGCAGGTTCCAGCGCTCCATCACCGCCGCGCCGAGCATGGCATGGTCGTAGTCCAGGCACTCCTTTTCGGCCGCGTGGAAAAGGATGTCTTTTTTTGCCACCCTGTCAAGGACAACGGCGATGTGCCGCGGTGCGTTGAGGGCCATGACAAACTTGCCGAGGTCGTGCAGGAGCCCGCAGATAAAGGCGTCTTCCTCCAGCTTGGGATCGATGTGCCGGGCGATCTGGGAGCCGATGAAGGCGGCGCCGAGGCAGTGTTTCCAGAAGCCCTTGATGTCGAACCCGCTCTCCCGTTCGGCGCCAGCGAACTTGTCGAAGATAAAGGCGGAAAGGGCCAGGTTCCGGACCTGGTTGAAGCCCAGGATCACCACCGCGTTGGTGATGGTGGTGATGCGGCGGGAAAACCCGTAGTAGGAGGAATTCACTAGTTTGAGAATTTTCGTCACCAGCCCCGGATCCACCGATAGGGCGACGTTGATGTCGGAGGCGGTGGTCCTGGGGTCGGCGATGAGCCGCGTCAGCCGAGCCACCACCGTCGGCAGGGCGGGCATGTCGGTGAGATGGTCGAGTACGTCGGTGAGCCGCGGTCGGGAGTCAGCCACCCAGCACCCCTTCGCGCGCGCACTGGATCGCCAGCCGGCACAGCTCGCGCATCAGGGGGTCATCCCGGTGGTCGGCGAACATATGGGCGATTTTCTGCAAAGCCGCCTGGAGGGCCGCCGTTTCGTTCCGGGAAGGAGAAGCGGGCCCAGCCAGTGATGACGAGGTTCCCGCCGGCGCCACCGCCGCCCTGTCGGCACCGTCCCGTACCGCCACCTTGCGCACACCGGCCATGACCAGACGGGAACGGACGTGCCGATCGACGTCGATGCCGGCGGGCAGGATGACGGCACCGTCCCGGTCCAGTACGTCGTGGGACAGGATCATCCCGTCTTCCAACAGGGCTACGCGTATGATCGGCATGGGCTGGCTTTCCCGGCGCAAGAACGGACAAGGGCTACTGTGACCGGAGGGCCAAGGATCCTTCGGCCACCGGCCACCGTGTCTTCAGAACCGTTTCCGGTCGAATATGAGGACGGTGACGGCCATCACCGCCGCCGCGTAGAAGATGCCGTAGCCCATGGCCACCGCCATCTGCTCGAAGGTGGGTTCCGGCCCCAACACCACCTGATTGCGGAGCTGGAAATGCTGTAGATCCGGCAGGACGTAATAGATGATAATTGAAAATGGTTTGAGGAAGAAATAGGTGCTGGAGGCAAAATCGGTCAGACTTTCGCCGGTGACGGCGGCCACCGACTCGGTCACCGGTTCGAAGGTGGTGAACATGTCCTTGATGGTGGCAGAGACCTGGCCGACCATATAGGCGGTAAAGGTAAAGATAGCGGACAGGATGGGACTGGCGATGCTGCTGAAGAACATGGCCAGGGACACCACCACCATCAACTCGAAAAACAGCATCACCACCGCCATGGAATACCAGCCCCAATGCACCCGATTCCGCCAGTCCTCGATGTCGGAAAACGGCTGGGTATAGGCGGCGTACACGACGAAGAGAAGGGCCGCCACCAGCATGCCGAGCATCGCCAGCGCGAGCACGGCCAGGAGGCCAAGGTATTTCCCGAGGAGGAACTGCCAGCGCTTCACCGGCTTGGAGAGGATGGTATAGACCGTGCGCTTGTCGATTTCCTTGAAGATCAGGTTGGTGCCAACGAACACCGCCATCAGCGCGCCGAAAATACTGAGGATGGCCAGGGAAAAATCCTGAACCACCTGGAGCTGATCGCCAATGGAGATCCAGCCGAGAGCCAGGCTGGAGAACATCATCACCGCCGCGAAAAAGGCGATGACGTAGAGGATTTTGTCGCGAATGGACTCGCGAAAGGTGTTCCGGGCAATCTGGTAAACCTTGTCCATCCTATTCGCCTCCCGCCGTTTTGAGTTCCTCCCGCACCTGGCCGGTGGAGCGCATGAAATAATCCTCGAGACTTTCCTTGATGGTGCCGACCTGGGTCAGCCGGCCCCGGCGGCGGAAGACATCCACCGCCTGATCGGCTTTGTCCCACGAATCAAAGATAAACAGGTATTCCTCGCCCTGGCGGAGGGACCGGGTCGCCAGCTTGATCAAGAGGTCGCGATCCGCGTCCGCCAGACCGGTACCGCCCACTTCTATCTCCGTCTCCTCGGCCTGTAACAGATCGGCGATGGTGCCGCTCGCCAGCAGTTTGCCGTGGTCGATCAGGGCCGCCCGGTGGCAGATCATCTCGACGTCCGACAAGATATGGGACGAGAAGAAAATAGTGATGCCGGAGGCGTGGAGGTCGAGGATCGCTTCCCGCACCTGCCGCCGGCCCTTGGGGTCGAGGCCGCTCATCGGCTCGTCCAGGATCACCAGGGGCGGCCGGTGGACGATGGCCTGGGCGATGCCCAGCCGCTGCCGCATACCCTTGGAGAACTCCTTGAGGCGGATGTCCCGGGCGTTGGACAGCCCGACGAAATCCAGCAGCTCGTCGATGCGGGCGGCCCGACCGGCCTTCGGGAGGTCACAGAGGGCGCCGTAAAAATCCAGGGATTCGCGGGCGGTGAGGTATTCGTAGAAATACGGATTTTCCGGCATGAAGCCGATCTTCCGGTGGCATTCCATATCGGTGGAGGGAATGCCGAAAATTTCGGCGGTGCCGCTCTTTTGCAGTTGCAAACCCACCAGGATCTTGATGGTGGTGGTTTTGCCGGCGCCGTTGGCGCCGAGAAAGCCGTAGATCTCGCCCTGCTCCACCGTGAGGTCGAGGTGGTCCAGGGCCAGGCGCTTTTTTTCCCAGAAGTTTTTCTGGTAGGTATGCGTCAATCCCTTGATGGCGATAGCGGGTAGGCTGTCGTTCATGGTATCAGTTTCTCGTTTCCTTTCAGACGAACCAGGAATTTGGCGATCAGTTTGGCGCAGTTGTCGGCGTCCTTGATGGAGATCATCTCGGCCGACGAGTGCATGTAGCGGCAGGGAATGGACACCAGCGCCGCCGCCACACCGGACCGGGTCATCTGGATGGCGTTGGCATCGGTGCCGGAACCGCGCTGGATCGGCTGCTGCTGCACCTTGATGCGCGCCTCCTTGGCCGCCCGCACCAGCCGGTCGTAGACCGCCGGGTTGAAGTTGGGGCCGCGGTGGAGAATGGGGCCGCCGCCGATGGTCGCCTCGCCCACCATCTTCGGATTGCAGTTGGGGAAATCGGTGGCAAACCCGACATCGGCGGCAATGCCGATCTGCGGGTCGATTGCGAAGGCCGCGGTATGGGCACCGCGCAGGCCGATCTCCTCCTGGACGGAACTCACCATGTGCACCGCCACCGATAGCTTCTCCTTGGCCACCAACCGTAGCGCTTCGGCCACCACGTAGACGCCGATGCGGTCGTCCATGCCCCGACAAACCAGCTTGTCGTTGGGCAATTCCAGCAGGCCCCGGTCCACGGTGGCGACGTCCCCGAGCTCCACCATCTCCTCGGCCTCGGCCTTGTCACGGGCGCCGATGTCGACCCAGAGATCCTGAATCTTGCTGACGGCGGTCTCGCGTTCCTTGGGGTCCATGAGGTGGATCGGTTTCACGCCGATGACGCCGGGTACCGGGCCCTTGGCGGTGTGGATGACGATGCGCTCGCCCTGCAGGAGCGGCACGTAGACGCCGCCGACGCTGGAGACGTACAGAAAACCTTTGTCGTCGATGTACATCACCATCAGACCGAGCTCGTCGCAGTGGCCGGACAGCATCACCCGGTACTTGGCGCCGGGATTAACCACGGCGTGCAGGTTGCCGTGGACGTCGCGGCGAATCTCGTCGGCGTAGGGTTTCAGGTATTTTTCCACCACCGCCTGGCCCGGCTGTTCGTAGCCGGACGGGGTGGGCGTATGCAAGAGGTTCTGGAGGAATTCCCGGGATGCGCTGGCCATGTGGCTCGTCCTTTGCTTAACAAAACGTCAAACCCTCACCGCACCGGCGGTTTTCGCGTTCCGGTACCGGCGCCGCAACGGCATTATCTCCTTTTTGAGGAAAGCGTCAACCTGTTCGGGCGCCCGGCCGACGAAGCGCCGGCCATCCAGCAAACTGTCCAGATTCCCGGCCACGGCGGCGAAGGCGGGGTCCCCCTCGAGCCGCGCCACCAGATCGTTGTCGAGGCCCTGCCGTTTTACCCGATCCGCCGCCGCCAGAGAGTGGACGCGGATGCGCTCGTGCAGCGCCTGGCGATCCCCCCCGGCCTTGACGGCGGCCATGAGAATTTCCTCCGTCGCCATGAAAGGAAGTTCGGCCGCCAGGTTGCGCTCGATGATCTTCGGGTACACCACCAGTCCCGAGGCCACATTGTGGCACAGTTCGAGGATGGCGTCCGCCGCCAGGAAGGCCTGCGGCAAGCTGATCCGGCGGTTGGCGGAATCGTCCAGGGTCCGCTCCAGCCACTGCGTTCCTTGGGTCATCAGCCCGTTCAGCGGCAGGGTCATCAGGTATCGGGCCAGGGAACAAATGCGCTCGGATCGCATGGGGTTGCGCTTGTAAGCCATGGCGGAGGAACCGATCTGCCCCTTCTCGAACGGTTCCTCGATCTCCTTGCGATGGGCGAGAAGGCGAATGTCGGTGGCGAATTTCGACGCCGACTCGGCAATGCCGGCCAGGGTGTCGAGAATCTGGGTGTCGAGTTTGCGGCTATAGGTCTGGCCGCTCACCGCCAAGGTCCCGGGGAAATCCAGCTTGCGGCAGATGATCTCGTTCAGCTCCTCGCATTTGCGGTGATCGCCGTCGAATAGGGCGAGAAAGCTGGCCTGGGTGCCGGTGGTTCCCATGGCCCCCCGCAGCCGGAGGCCGTCGCTTCGGCGGGCAATCTCCGCCAGATCCAGGAGAAAATCCTGGGCCCAGAGGGTGGCCCGTTTGCCGACGGTGGTGGGCTGGGCCGGCTGGAAATGGGTAAAGCCGAGGGTGGGGCG
>JAJBSZ010000263.1 GCA_020861125.1 Planctomycetota bacterium
GTAATAGACGTCGTTTTCCGGGTGTGGGTCGATCATTTCCAGATCGTCCAGCGGCGCGTAGCAGAAATATTCCTTGCCGGAGACGACGTGCTGGATATCGGCGTACAACCGGTGGTTCTCCAGCTTGCACTCGGCCAGGGGAAAGGCGTCGTAGCGCTTCACCAGCAGGAAGACGTCGTCGCCGTCGATGGCGTGCTTGCCCGTCTCCATCGCCGCGATGTCGTTTTCCTGGAGGAAGCGGAGGCCTTTGGCGAACCGTTCGCCAAGGCAGTAGTAGAGATGGGCGTTCTTGAGATGATCGATGATCATGGGTCATTCTCCTTGTCCAGAATACTGGGTCCACCCTCACGCGGGTGCCGGAACCGGCGGTCCGCCGGTGGTTACGGATTCACCACATTGATGGGCGCGCCGGCCTGGAACGCCTGGAGGTTTTCCACCAGCGTGCCCATGAGCCGCGCCCGGGAGGCCCGGGGCGCCCACGACAGATGCGGGGTGATGATGCAGGTCTCGATGCCCAGCAGCGGATTGCCGGCGGCCATCGGTTCCTCGGCGATGACGTCGAGGCCGGCGCCCGCCACCTTGCCGCTCCGGAGCGCCTCGGCCAGATCCTCCTGGACGATGAGGGGGCCGCGGGAGTTGTTGATGATCAGGACGCCGTCCTTCATCCTGGCGATGGTTCCCTTGTTGATCATGCCGGTGCTTTCGGGGGTTTGCGGGCAGTGGAGCACCACCACGTCCGATTCGGCCAGCAGGCGATCCAGCGGGACGTAGGCAAGGGTGTCGGACTCCAGCGCCGGGTCCTGGACCGCATCGTAGGCCAGCACCTTCATGCCCAGCGCCTGCGCCGCCCGGGCGGTGGCCCGGCCGATGCGGCCGAGGCCGATGATGCCCATGGTCTTGCCGTCCAGCTCGATCAGCGGGTAGTTCCAGAAACAGTAATCCTGGCATTTGATCCAGTCGCCGTTGTGCACCGCCCGGCTGTGGTCGCCGGCCCGGTGGCAGAGTTCCAGCAGCAGGGCGATGGCGGTCTGGGCCACGGCCATGGTGCCGTAGATAGGCACGTTGGTCACCGGAATGCCCCGTTCCTTGGCCGCCGCCGTGTCCACGACATTGTAGCCGGTGGCCATGACGCCGATGAAACGGATGCCGGGCGCCCGGTCGAGAATCTCCCGGGTGATCGGCGTCTTGTTGGTGAATACCGCCTCGGCGTCGCCGATGCGTTCCACAATGCGATCCACATCCTTCGGGTCGCTGCTGGTCCGGTCATAGACGGTGACCTCGCCCAGGCCGCGCAGCCCGTCCCAATCCAGATCTCCAGGATTCAGCGTATAGCCATCAAGTACGACGATTTTCATGGTGTTTCTTTCATGGCAGGAGAAAAAGGGCTGGCCGTGCGAAACCGTTCCGTGCGGCGCACGGGTCGCCGTCGTTACGCCAGGCATTCCGGCCGGCGGCCGGGAGGTACAAGGACTCGCGGTTCACCCGGTTCAGGCGATGGCGGCTGCCGCTGCCGGGAAACTGGGCCGTCTGCCCGCCGACTCCGCCAGGTGACCGAAGCCGCCATCCGACGGTATGCCGGCGCCGGTGGGAACCGCCCGCCGCCATCGACGTTGCGGTCCCCCTCCAGTAGATTCGGCTCGGCGCCACCGGGCGCCACCGGACACCAAGGCCGTAACGGACAGTCACCATCCGCCGATCCGCCGCGACGCCGTTCGGATGGACAGGACGGCCTATGGCTGGGCTGCCGCCGCCGCCACCGCCGTCGCCGGCTCCGGCTCCGGCATTCCCGCCGCTTCCAGGGCCATGCGGTCTTTTTCGCTCAGCCAATCGGGGTGGGCTTTCAGGTTGCGCTTGTAGACCCAGGTGGTGAGCGCCGGCGTGAGGATGGCGGAGGTGATCATGGCGGCAGCGACAAACGGCGTCGCCATTTCCGCCACCTCCGTCAGGTTGGGATCCACCAGGGCGATGGCCATGGGCACGCCCACGGCGTTGCCCGCCGTGCTGGAGCAAGCCGCCCCGGCGACGCCGGTGCCGCCGCTGATCCGGTCGGCGAAAATGTTGAGGGCGCCGCCGATGCCGACGGTGATGAGGCCCAGGGCCACGCCCATGGGACCGGCGGTGAGGATCATGCCGAAGTCCAGGCGCGTGCCCATGGCGATGGCCATGAACGGCACCATGATCGGGCCGCCGGCGGTGAGGAACTTCCGCATGTTGCCGTCGATGTTGCCGAGGATCATGCCGATGATGATGGGGAGGATTACCCCCACCAGTTCCATGAAGGGAATGTTGGCGATGCCGGCCGTGCCCACCGCGATCATGGTCAGGAACGGCCCGTCGTTGATGGAGAGGACGGAGATAGCGCCGATCTCCTCTTTGCTGCCGAATTCCGCCGTCAGGGCGGCGTAGAGACCGCCGTTGGTGTTGGATACGGCCGAGATCACCGCCAGGGCGGACAGGCCGTAAAAGCCGGCGGGACCGAACAGCGCGTTGACCCCCAGCCCCAGCGCCACGGCGAAAAGGAACTTCGACAGGGTGGTGACAGCGCCGATCTTCAGGGCCGCCGGCGCCGTCTTGAAGGTCATTCCCGCGCCCATACACACCAGGAACGCGCCGATGAAGACGTTGTGGTTGTACATGATGGCGGTGACGAAGCCGCCGATCTGGAACACCTCCGGCCAGAAGGTGTTGATGGTGGCGGAAATGAACATCGGCACCACCATCATGCCGCCCGGAACCCGGTCGATCCACTGCTTGATTGGCATAGCATTCTCCTTGGGTGGAACCACGAACACAGACTCGCGCCGATAGGGGGAAAGCGGTGTTTCAGGGTATTTGGATGCCGTCGCTAGAGGGTTGGGTGTCCAAAAAGCAACTACCATGCCAAAGCGGGCGAACGACGTGCCGCACCGCCAGGCAAGGAGTTAGGGGGAGACGACAGCGTCCGAGCGATTAAACTTTGAGCGGTCTACGTATAATTTCTATTCAGGTGGCTGCCTCGTTGCCGGCAAGGTGGTTGTTGAGGGTGACCCGGGTGATGCCCAGCCGCCGGGCGGCCCGCGTTTTGTTGTAGCCCTCCTCCTTGAGGCCGGCGCGAACGATGGCGCGGGTGAGGTCCACCAGGGTGCCGGTCAGGGGTGGCGTTGCCGGAGCGGGCCCTCGCCGTTCTTCGAATTGCAGGTAGGGGAGGTCCCGGCTCGAGAACAGGCCATCCTCCGCCAGCAGGACCATTTTCTGCACCACGTTTTCCAGTTGGCGCACGTTGCCTGGCCAAGCGGCGGCCGCGAGGATATCCAGCACCTCCGCCGCGAACCGCAGGGGCGGCAGTCCGTATTTACGGCTATACAGGTCGGCGAAATGACGGATCAGGAGCGGGCAGTCGCCGTCTCGATCCCGCAGGGGCGGCAGGTCGATAGTGAGGACGCTGATCCGGTAATAAAGGTCTTCCCGGAACTGGTTGGCATCCACCGCCTGCACCAGGCGCTTGTTGGAGGCGGCGATGATGCGGACATCCACCGGCACGATGCTGTCGCCGCCCAGCCGCATCACCTCGTGTTCCTGCAGCACCCGCAGGATCTTCGACTGGATGTGCAGGTCCATCTCGGTAATCTCGTCCAGGAAGAGGGTGCCCTTGTGGGCCAGCTCGAAGACCCCCTTTTTGCCGCCCTTTTTGGCGCCGGTGAAGGCGCCTTCGTCGTAGCCGAAGAGGGTACTGTCCAGCAGGCTCGGCGGCAGGGTGGCGCAGTTGATGGCGATGAACGGCCCGTTGGCCCGTTCGGAATGGTTGTGGATGGATTGGGCAAAAAGCTCCTTGCCCGTGCCGCTTTCGCCGTAGAGGAGAACGGTGGAATCCACCCGCGCGTACTTTTTCGACAGCCCGATGGCCTGGCGGATGCCGTCGCTGACGCCGATGATGTCGTTGAAGCGGTGTTTGGCCACCAGGCCGCGGGTGGCCAGGGTCTGGCGTATCTTTTGCTCCAGCTCCTGAATTTTCGTAACGTCGGCGCAGGTGATGGCCACGCCCTTGCACTGTTTTTCCACCATGATGGGAAAGGTATTGGTGACGATCATGGCGCTTTCGGCCTTGACGATGCGCCGGGAGACGTCGTGGCCGCCGCGGATCACCGACCGGGCGTCGATCTCCGGCAGGATGTCGTGCAGCTGCGATTCCAGCGCCCGCTGCCGGCTGGTTTTGAGCAGCTTTTCCGCCACCCGGTTGAACATCACCACCCGCGAGTGTTCGTCCGTGACCACCAGGCCCTCGGTCATGTTTTCCACGATGGCGTTGATGCGGGAATTCTTTTCCCGCTCGTGCAGAACGGCCTCGCAGATCTTCACCGCCTTGTCCACCCCCTCCTCCACCGATTCCCGGCCCGACTTGATCAGTTCCACGGTGAGGCCGGCCCGCCCGGCGATGCGCACCGCCACCGTGTCTCCCACCACCACGCCGATGTTCATGGCCCGGATCTCGTCCACCTTTTCCTGGATCTCGTCCTCGAAGGTGAAGGGAAAGTAGGCGATGTCCAGCCCCAGGATTTCCTCCACCGTCCGAACGCCGGAGATGACGTTGTCGGCGCCGATCACCGCCAGCCGTCCCTCCCGGTATTTGTGCACTGCCCGGAGGATGTCGTAGGCGCTGACCTCGATTTCGATCACCGGCAGGTGGAAGGAAGCCCGGAGGAGCCGGGCCGTGCCGCCGCGGCAGACCATCACCTCCTTGCCGGAGAGGTCGTACTCTTCGAGGCGGCGGACGGCTTCGTAGAGCTCGCCCGAGACGATGGCCATGGCCCCGCCGCGGCCGGCGGCGACGGCCTGGGCGATGTCGTGCATCTCCGGATAGGTGGCGACGAACAAGATTTTATCCAGCATGGCGCCTCCTCGGGCGAAGGGTCGGGAACCGGGCGAGACACGGAGCAACTATTGCGGGGCCGTTACCGTACCCCGGCGTCTCCCTCTCCAACACCCGCGCCGGCGGCATCCCAGCCCTCGAGGGCGCTCACCGACGCCACCGGGACCACCGTCCCGTCCGCGGTGCGGAGGAGGAGTTCCGCGTCCTCTCCGAGACCGAGGACCGTGCCCCGGACCGTCCCGGCCGCCGTTTTCGCCGCCACCGTTCGGCCGCGACCCCAGAGACAGGCCTCGTAGTCGGTGCGGAGAGCGGCAAACCCGCGGTGGCTCCAGGCGGTGATCCTCACCGCCAGCCGCTCCAGGAGGAGGGGGAGAAGCGTCTCCGCCGGCGGCACCGCCGGGTAAACGTCCTCCATGGCCGCCGTGGCGCGGCCGAGGCACGCCTCCCGCCCCGCCAGGCGGCGGACGTTGAGGCCGATGCCGATGATGAGGGTGAGAGGACCGGGCGCAACCCCCGTCCCCTCGGTGAGAATGCCGCAGATCTTCGCGTCCCCCACCAGGACGTCGTTGGGCCATTTGCAGGCGGTGGCGATGGTCCACGGGGCGCCGGCGAGAAAATCACGGACGCCCAGGGCGCAGGCCATGGGCAGAGATCCCACCGCCAGGGGCGGCCGCCGCCCGCGCCAGAGAAAGGAAAAGGTGATATCCCCTTCCGGCGCGGACAGCCAGACGCCATCCATCCGGCCCCGACCTCCGGTCTGGCGCCGGGCCGCCACCACGGTACCCACCGCCAGGTTCGGATCGGCCGCCGCCCGCGCCTTGAGCCAACTGTTGGTGGAGGCCGTCTCGTCCAGCCAGATCGGCGGGCGAAAGGCAAAGGGTGCCTCTTCCCCGTCCGTCATCCGCTCCCTGTGCATCGCTCGCTCCCACACCCGCTGGTGACACATGGTTTAGCCAGTAGTCAGCGGCAAATACCGGGCTGACATGTAAGGATTTCGTTAGATTTCACCACCGTCCGCCCCCGCCGAGGAGAAAAAATTGCGCCGCAACCTCGGATACACGGGGTTTCCGGTAGCCACAGCCACGACAACCCGTTAGCGGATTCCCATCCGGCTGACGGCGCCTCAGGGAGGACATAACTCTTTACCATCCAGAATGTTACCATTTTTATCGACCCGGCCGTAGCAGCGGCCGGCGGCGGCCGGGAGGGAGTCGCAACAAAAGGTTACAAACGGGTCGTCATCCAGATACGGTGACAACCGGATATACTACCAAAGAAACCACCCAGCCGGTTTGTAGCGAACAACGGTTCGGTTCGCCCACAGAAAAGGATTCCCATGCGCTACGCCCACGCGGCCGGTACCGACAGCGACGTCGCCGCCAACCCTTCCATCCACGACCTGCTGTGCCGCTGCGGTATCGGCCGTCTGGAATTGCGGATCGACCCCGCCTATCCCTTTTCGTCGCGCCTGCGGCCGGACGCCGCCCTGGCGGAGATGGTTGGCTGCGCGCCGGAGGAGCTACCCACAACCTACGAGGAGTTTTTGCAGCGCTACCTGCATCCCGAGGAAAAGGCCGTCATCTGGCAGGCCCTGCGTCGTCTCATCGACGACGGCGAGGTCACCGGGCCAATCGAGCACCGCCTCTGGCACGCCGGCGATCGCACCTGGCATTGGGTCACCTCCGCGTTTCAGGTGGAGCAAACCGGTCACATCTCCGAGCTTATCCAGGATATCACGGAAAGCAAGCGGGATCGGGATCGGCTGGAGGCGGAGGTGCGCCGGCTGCGGCAGGAAAACGCGCGGCTTCAGGAGGGCATACAGTCCCTCGCCACCGCCGTGGAATTGGCCAGCATCGGCACCTTCACCTATGATGTCACCAAGCATGAGATCGCCTACCACGGCATCTTCTCGGACCTCAAGCGCTGCGATCGCCTGTCGATGCACGACACCGCCGCCGGTTTGGGCAAGGGCCTCATCCCCGAGGATTTCCGGCTGGCGGCGGCGGCTTTGCAACGGCATCTGGACGGCAAGACTC
>JAJBSZ010000275.1:0-1561 GCA_020861125.1 Planctomycetota bacterium
GTCCAGAGGGCGGTGTCGGTGATGGCGCTGTGGGCCCGCACCACCAGCCCGAGGCAGCCGAGGAGGCCGAGGGCGGCGGTGAGCCCGGCCTCCCGGCCGCCAACCTCGCGGCCCGCCAGAAAGGTGAACGTCACCGTCAATGCCATGTACAGCGCGGCGGCGAGGGCCATCGCCTGGTGCACCGGGAGGAACCAGGGTGAGAAGGCCCGGGCCAGCAGGGCCGCCGTTCCGTAAAAGAGGGGCGGCTTTTCCATAAAGGGTTCGCCCGCGAGCATCGGCACCACCCAGTCGCCGCTTTCGACGATATGCATCACCATGCCGATGGTATAGCCCTCGTCCGGCTTCCACGGTTCATGGCCAAGCAGTCCGGGAATGATCCAGATCAGGGCCAGCGGCACCAGGATCCAATCGCGGCGGCCTGGCGGAATACCAAGGGGAGAAGGCTCAACGGTGCCATCCGGCATGGGTTCAGATTCCCAACGGGCGCTGCCTGCGCGGTGGCCCGGCCATTGCGAAGACGAATCGGAATGTACACGTAAAAAAACAGTATACCAGCCTGCCCTTACCGCGTCCACCTTCCACCCGGAGTCGGCCGGAGGTACATATCCCGCACCCAAAAAAACCGTCCCCGGTCGGGGACGGTTGTGTATCCGCTCTTGGGTTTGGTGGAATTTACTGTCCGTGCGAACGGCGGTTGGGGAAATCGCGGTTGATGGCGTCGATCATGCCGGTGGAGTTATAGCGGTAGAGGCGATCGTTGTACGGGTTCATCATCCGGCCCCAGGGCCGGTCGACGATGACGTGCGGCCGCGGCGCGGGCCGGCCGTGATCGCGGTTGATGGCGTCCAGCAGATCCGCCCCTTCCAGAGTGGCGTACGGGTTGACCCGAGGTGCCGCGTCGCCGGCGGTGGCGGCTTGGCCGAGGACGGCGGCAACGGCCAGTCCGGCGATCACGATCCACGCGGGCACAAATGTGCGTCGTGACATACTGTCTCCCTTCATGTGTGAGGACAACCCAATACTGTCACGATCGTGGGTGGGATCCGTCGTTTTCTAAGCCCGTCCGGTCAGGTGGTGGGCGGTGCCTCCACCGCTAGCCGTCCCACGGAGTGGTAGACGAACCGGTGGGCCTCGGCCGATCCCCGGGAAAAACAATTGCGGCCGTCGAAGATGATTTTTTCCCCCATCAGCCGTCCCAGCCGTTCCAGAGGGAAGCCGGTGAATTCCTCCCACTCCGTCAGGATAAGGAGGAAGTCGGCCCCTTCCGCCGCCGCCGCCGCCGAATGGGCGTAGTCGCAGCCCAAGTGGGGAAGGGCGGCACGGAAGTTGTCCATGGCGGCAGGATCGTACACCCGCATCCGGCAACCCCGGTTGGCCAGCTCGGCGACGATGGCCAGGGCGGGCGATTCCCGGACGTCGTCGGTTCCCGGCTTGTAGGCGAGGCCCCAGACCGCCGCCGTCTTGCCCGCCAGGGCATCGCCGAAGCGGCTGGTTATTTTTCCAAGAAACCGCTCCGCCTGCCGGCGGTTTACCTCCAGCACCTTGCCCAGGAGGGAAAATT
>JAJBSZ010000275.1:1571-6861 GCA_020861125.1 Planctomycetota bacterium
GCCCAGCTCCCGGGCGGTGTGCAGCAGAGCCCGGGTGTCCTTGGGAAAACAGGAGCCGCCGTAGCCGATGCCGGCGTTGAGAAACTTGCCGCCGATGCGGTGATCGAGCCCCATGCCCTTGGCGACGCTGTCGATGGATGCGCCCGCCTGTTCGCAGAGGTTGGCGATCTCGTTGATAAAGGAAACCTTGGTGGCGAGAAAAGCGTTGGCGGCGTATTTGATCATCTCCGCCGACGCCACGTCGGTGTGGAGAATCGGCCGCCCGAAGCGGCGGTACACCTTGGCCACCCGGTCGAATACCGCCAGGTCGTCTGCCCCGATCACCACCCGATCCGCCTCGAAAACGTCCTTGACCGCCGTGCCTTCCCGTAGAAATTCGGGACAGGAAGCCACGTGGAACCGGAGATCCCGGGTCAGGTTTTCCTGGATCACAGCCGCGATGCCGCGGTGGGAACCCACCGGTACGGTGCTCTTGGTTATGATCACGACGTCGTCGTCCCGCAGGTTCTGGCCCACCGCCGCCGCCGCCTGATGGACCGCCGTCAGGTCGGCGCCGCCGTCGGCGCGGGGGGGGTACCGACGGCAAGAAAGATCAGGCTGCGGCCCGCCAGCCCTTCGGCCATATCGGTGGTGAAGCGGAGGTGGTCGCGATTCTTCAGGATAAGGTCTTCCAGCCCGGCCTCGTAGATGGGCGACCGCCCCTGCTGCAGCGTGGCGATCTTGGCCGGATCCGAATCGATGCACATGACGTCGTGGCCGACTTCAGCAAAGCAGGCCCCGGTCACCAGGCCGACATATCCGACTCCGATTATGGCTATGGTTTGCATGGCACCCTGCCGCTGGCTGTTGTCAGACACTGCGAATCCACCAGGGAAACGCTACCGGCTTTGCGGGGGGTGTCAACCGAAAAGGCCGTCCCGCCAGGCGGAGACGGCCATGGGTACCGAAGGGTAAGGGATAGTTCAGGCGGCGCTGGTGCAGCGGCTGCCGGTGGCCGGTACCGTTTCGGGCGGCGGCAGCGTTCCCACCAGACTGCCGGCCAAACTCATGCCGGCTGTGGACGCCTGGTACAGGCTGCGCAGTTCATGGTGGTCGGGACCGTTGAGAACAGCTTCGATCTCCGTCCGACGGGGGTGATCCGACACCAGGCGCAGGTCGCCCCGCGGGTCGGCATAGACGCGGAGGAACTGGTGGTCCTCGACCCCCATACCCGCCAGGATGTCGGACAAAAGATTCTGGACGCCGATGAGAATGCGCTGGGACTCGTCCAGGGCCTGACGGATCTCGTCCCAATCCAGCAGCGGCTCCGCCGGGGCCGGCCGGTAATTTCCGGTGTCCAGATAGTCGTCATCAGCTGCCTGCAGCAATTCGAGAAACGCGTCGAGCGCGTCGGTGTCGACTCCCATGGCCAGGTGGTTTTGCCGCAGGACCTCCCGTTCGGCTGCCGCCGCGGTCGCGGTCGGGTCAGACGTCTCCAGCCGCACTTCCTCAAGAACGCTCATACCGGTTCACTCCTTTCCCCGTTGTCCCGGAGGCATCCCTTGCCTCACGGCGATCGGCCGGTGCGGCCGAAGGTACTCTACACTTGCCCGTAAAGACAAGTTTCTTTTCGCTACGCCGCCGCGCCGGACGGTTGGACCGAGTCGACGATGTCGACGTCGGCCGCACCGTCCCGCACGAAGCCGTAGTGCATGCTCCCGCCGGCCGACACGGTGCGGAACCCGAGCAGGCGATCCTTCAGGGCGTCGATATTGTCCCCGATGGCGGCGACGGGATCCTGGGCATAGGCATCCTGAAAACCGTCGATGGTAGAGCCGGCATCGGTCAGGGCGGCCCGGGCAGCCATCAGGGCAAAGCGGCTGACGAGGGTGGAATTGGCGGTATACCCGCGCTGCAACGAAGCGGCGGCGGTGGCGTCGGAGCCGGTGACCGTGACGCCGCCGACGCCGTCAAGGCCCATGGTAAAGGAAGCGGAAGCATCCAGGCCCATCAGTGCCGACATTTCGGCAAAGGCGGCGGCATAGGCGGAAAAATCGGAGAGGAAATCGCTTTCCACCTCCGCTAGTGATTTGCTGGTCTGCCGCACGTCGTTACCAGGATAGATGCAGGCGAAGACGTCCAGCCGGTTGATGCGATCCAGCATTTCCCGGGCCAGGGCCGAGACATCGGCCGTATCGGTGGCGGCAGAGGCGGAGCTGGCAGTGCCGCCAGTGATGGTTAAGGAAGAACGGGCGGTGGTGGTAGCCATTCCCTGGTAGGCGGAAATGGCGGCGGTGGTATCGAGCATGGGAGAGTCCTTACAATCGGTAGTTCCGAGAGCAAGAAGCAATCCCGCTGCCCAAATACAAAATCCCCCGCCAGGGACACAGTTCCGCGGCAGGGGCGTGGGAGGAGGAAACTTCGAAGAAGTTCGCTTTTATTTTTATGCTTTTATATTTTCCATAGTTATCTTATCGGAAGGCTGGCCGGGAAAATGCAGCGAAAATGGAATTTTTTTATTCTTTTTCGTCGTCCCGGGCCAAGCGTTCCCCCGCCGGCCACGGTTCCCGTCGCCGGGACGGCAGGGATTGCCGGTCGCCTGCCGTTCTTGCCGCCGCCGGGCGGCAGTCCGTCTCGTCGTCCTCGCCGGTAAACCAGGCCATGTCGCCCCGCACCACCGCCGACGGGTTGTGGAAGAGAATCGCCTCCTCCGTCTCCACCTCCGGGGTAAAGGCGGGTGTGCCATCGTCTTCGACGATGCAGACGGTATCCAGTACCGGCGCCGGTCGGGGGTCGCCATCGGTATCGGCGGTGGAGGGCGGTATCGGCCGGACGGCGGCGGCATCGGCCTGGCGGCGGAGAGACCGTTCGTAGGCGGCATTGGACATGAGGGTGATTTCTCCATCTGCTGGCCACAGCAGGTGCAGCCGTTCTTTCCACAGCAGGGCGCAGGCGAGGCGGAACGCCAGCTTCGGCGGCAGCCCCAAACTGGCGATGGTGGCGGGGCTGAAGGCGAGAATTCCAAGTTGTTCGACGCTGACCAGCAGGCTTTCCGCCAGCAACCGCCGCTTCCTGGCCCGGCGGCGCCGGAGGGAGACGCGGGCCCAGAGGCGTTTCCACATAAAGCGTTTTCCCTCCCCGGAGAGACTATCGGCCGGATTCGCCGGCCGGCTTGAGCACAAATAGTCGGAAACGGCCACGCCGGCCGGCCGGCCGCCCCGATTTCGGAGGACGGCGGGTGCTACGGCCGGAAAATTTTGGAAAACCGGAACGGCCTCTCTTGCCATGGGGTATAGTTACAGGTATTGTGGCACCGTGTGGGCGCGGACCGCGTGGGTCGGCGCATCGGGATTTTGCGGGAAAGAAAGAGAGGGACGTGTCGTGGCGAAGAATGTCGCAGTGGTTGGCGTGACCGGCGCGGTCGGTCAGGAAATGCTCAATTGTCTGGAAAAGCGCAATTTTCCGGTGGGTGAGGTGAAAATCCTCGCGTCGGCCCGTTCGGCCGGCAAGACCCTCACCTTCAAAGGCAAGGAGCTGACCATCGCCGAGGCCACTACCCAATCCTTCGCCGGCGTGGATATCGCCCTGATGGCGGTGGAAGCGGAGCAGTCCCTGGAGTTCAGCCCGGCGGCGGTCAAGGCCGGCGCGGTGGTGGTGGACAATTCCTCCGCCTACCGAATGGATCCGGAATGTCCCCTGGTGGTGCCGGAGGTGAATCCGGAAGCGGCCGCCCACCGGCCCAAGGGGATCATCGCCAATCCCAATTGTTCCACCATCATCATGAACGTCCCGGTCTGGCCGCTGCACCAGGCCAACCCGGTGAAGCGCATCGTGGTCTCCACCTACCAGGCGGCTTCCGGGGCCGGCCGTCCGGCCATGGAGGAACTGGAGGCCTCGGCCCGAGCCTGGTGCCGGGGCGAACCCTTCGAGCCCAAGGTGTTTCCCTATCCTCTGTTCATGAACTGCTTCTCCCACAATTCGGGGTTGGGAGAGCATGACTATAACGGCGAAGAACTCAAGATGACCAACGAGACCCGGAAAATTTTCGGCGCGCCCGACCTGATGGTGGCCGCCACCTGCATCAGGATTCCGGTCATGCGGGCCCACTGCGAGTCCATCGCCCTGGAGTTTACCAATCCCATGTCGCCGGACGAGGCCCGGGAGATCCTGTCCCGGGCGCCGGGGGTGCGGATTCTGGACGACCGCGCCGCCAACCGTTCGCCCCAGCCGCTGGATGCGGCCGGGCAGGACGACGTGCTGGTGGGCCGGATCCGCGAGGATATCAGCCTGCCTGGGCGGGGCCTGATGCTGTTCGTGGCGGGCGACCAGATCCTCAAGGGTGCCGCCCTGAACGCGGTGCAGATCGCCGAATTGCTCTAGAGCCGACAAGGATGACCGAAGGGGATACGGCACGTCCCCCGAGGGAGGCGACGGGTATTCCATCACCATCGGCCGCCGGACTAAGACCGGCGGCCGGCTTATTTTTCGCCAAACATCGCTTTCCGGCGAAGGATGTGGTGGTAGTGCTGGGCGAAGCGGTGCGCTTCGTCGCGGACGTGTTGCAGGAGTTTCAGGCCGGGGTTGCGCCGGGACAGCCGCAGCGGTTCGTCCCAGCCGGCAACGTAGGGAATTTCCTCCTGCTTGGCCAGACTCATCAGGATCTTCGGCCGCGCTTCGGCCTCACGCATGGCGGCGGCGGCGGCACCCAGTTGGCCCTTGCCGCCGTCGATGAGGATGATGTCGGGGAATTCCGCCTCTTCGGCCGCCATCCGGCCGTAGCGCCGGGTCACCACCTCGGCGATGGAGGCGAAGTCGTCCTGGCCGTCCACCGTCTTGATACGGTAGCGGCGGTAGCCGTCCTTGAAGGGCATGCCGTCGAGAAAACTCACCAACGACCCCACCACTTCCTTTCCCATGAGGTTGGCGATGTCGATGCCTTCGATGCGCCGGGGCAGGTGGTCGAGACCGAGAGCATCCTGCAGCGCCCGGAGCGCCTTCTCCGGTTCGGTCTGCGGGTTGAGCGGCGCCAGGGAATCGTCGATGCCCGGGTGCTGGTTCAGGGTCATCAGGGAATCCACCAGATCCCGGAGGGCCGCCGCGTCTTCGAACCGGAGCTCCGCCGCCGCCCGCTCCATGTCCTGCCGCAGGTCCTCGATGAGGTCCTTCTTCTGGCCGGAGAGGAACCGGCACAGGCCGGATACCCGCCGCCGGTATTCGTCCCGGGAAATGCGGCCCGCGCACACCCCGGCGCACCGTTTCAGGGGGTAATTGAGGCAGCCCCGGGTGTGGACCTGCCGGCTATTGGCGCTAT